>JALVCY010000226.1 GCA_027009605.1 Saprospiraceae bacterium | reverse complement strand
AATACCTTAGTGAATTCTTAGTGGCAACTTCGTGTCCTTAGTGGTTAGACATTACATTTTCCTTACCACTAAGAGCACTTTAGATAACACTAAGTTTACACTAAGAAACTCTACAAATTCTTGGCTTCAGACTGCTAAAATTTGGGTGAGAAAAAGTCCACACATAGACTAACATGTTATAAAAACTTCCTTTCGTCCACCCTGTTAGCGCTCGATAACGAGTTGATTATCAGCTAGTTGGATAAATTATTCTAGTTTATAATTAACCTTTATTCTAATCTTTTATGCTAAATCAGTTTGTTATTTATCGAAATGTAGGGGACAGAACCCGATTGCGCCCTTTCTAACGGGTAGCCGCCTGTAGGAGAGACCGCATTTTAAACACTCTTCGCAATGACCACAATAAAAGCACCTAACAGTTCATATTCCAAGTCAAATTTCATGGTCACATTATCTTTCGTTAGGCTAGCTTGCATCGTTCCACCATTTGAATCAAACACAAAAGGTTCGACTTTCATGTCTCTTTTGAAGTCTATAGACTTGCGCCCATAAGCCTTATACATGGCTTCTTTGGCTCCCCAGTAAAGATGAAGATATTCTAGCCGATTGCGATACCGAATAGCTGCTACTTCATAAAGATTTAGATATTTGTGAGCAATACGCTCAATTTTTAGGACTATTTTTTGGACATCTATACCGACCGGATTGGGGGAAGCACAGACTCCGGCCATATTATTGGAGTGAGACAAAGAAATCTCCCAATCTGCCCCAGACAAAAAGGGCTTCCCAAATTCATCTTTCAATACTTCTCCTCGTATTTCACGGCGTGAAAGTAAATGCAACAAATAACGGGCTGCCAACCACTCTAGCCGTCGATGACCCTTAATTTGGTCGAGATCAGCTTTTTCGAAAACTGACAAATCCAATCTGTCCATAAAGTAGGATTCCGGCTCGGTAATATCCCAAAGCCCCCACACTCCTTCCGGTCTTAAATTTTTCTTTAGTATTAGTGGCATGTTGCAAAGATAAGAATGTTTCGGAATTGATTAATCTAATCAGACATTCAGTCAGGCCTGCATACGAAGTTCCCCAAGATTAGGCATCTACAGCCATGGCGGCACCTACAATACCGGCAATATTTTTCATTTCCGCCGGACGAATCTCCGTCTTAATGGTCAATTGATCCTTGAAAGAATCAAATTTGCGGCTAATCCCACCACCAATCAAAAATAAGTCAGGGCTAAACAAGAGTTCTAAATGCTCCAAGTACTTATTCAGCCTTTTAGCCCATTTTTTCATGGAGAGATTTTCGGTTTCTTTTACTCTGGAAGAACAATACCTTTCGGCAATATCCCCTTTAAATTTTAGATGCCCAAATTCGGTATTTGGAATTAAGATACCATCTCTAAATAATGCCGAGCCAATACCGGTACCCAACGTAAGCAGCAACACCGTTCCTTTTTGTCCTTTGCCCCCACCAAATGCTCTTTCTGCCATACCCGCAGCATCTGCATCATTCACAGCACGTACTTTTAAGCCCACTCGCTTACCGAATACTTTTTGGATGTCTTTTCCTATCCACGCCTGATCCACGTTAGAAGCGGTGTAAACCACATTATTCTTGACTAAGCTTGGAAACCCAACACCGACATCCCCTTTCCAGTCAAAATGAGCCACGATTTTTGCGAAAGCTTCCACCACATCAGCGATAGGAGCCGGAGGCGCCCCCGTTTTGATTTTAAAACGTTCGCTTATCATTTCTCCTTTATCCAGGTCAACAATCCCACCTTTTACAGCAGAAGCGCCGACATCTATTCCAAGTACTTTGTGGCTCATATTTAGTCTATTTGTCAAAAAATATTGCAAAATAGATGGACTCCTTGAACCCACATCTATTTCGTTGGCAGTTGAATTAATCACTTCCGTAAGGAAGCGAAAGATACCGCTTTTGGGCTGAATTTCCAAAACCTGAGCCCAAGAAAATATCAGCAATTCCCCATCCGGAAAAATTTATATCACAAAAATCGCGTTTAGATGTTGTTTTGGGGAATGCTCTACCGACATAGCCTGCCCCGCCTCCATTTGACTGCCTTGATTAAGACAAAATTTGAAGGGGCTTACCCAAGATAAGCTGATTCGTCACTGGCTTCAAATTTCGCCTTACTCTGCGTTGCAAATTCCAACGGGACTCGCTATGCCTAACATTTCAGGAAGTTATGCGGAAAATTGCTAACAAAATGTAACTGTTTAGGTGTCCCAATTTTTAGGTAGAAAATAGGCACTTTTGTGAATGTTGAAGCTACAATTTTTGAAGCGTAGCTGGGCTACGTGAGAAAATTTTAGCAAAAACAGGCGTAAAAAGGGCATTTTCTAACAAAAATTAGCGGGTGGCTAAATAGTTACAACAAAATATAACTCCAAGCCTAGAGGGCTATCAATCAGTGCCAATCGACTAGTTAATCAAGTGAACTTTCATCCACACATCTTTTTCCGGCCGATCTCCTTTTTTCGTTTTCACGGCAGCAATCCGGTCGATGACATCTTCCCCTTTGACGACGTATCCAAAGACGGTATATTCTAAGTCCAGTTGTGGTGTTCCTCCTTTTTTCAAATAAGCTTTTCGTTGCCCCGGACTGTAGGTAAAGCCGCGTATAGCTTCGATACGATCCAGCATGGCATCCGTCACTTTCTTGCCTTGCACAATGTAAAATTGAGAGCCGGAAGAGCGTTTTTCAGGATTCATCGGGCCTCCCGTTCGGGCGGCAGCAATGGCTCCTTTGATATGCACCAAGTTCGGCGTAAATTCAGCAGGAATCGTATAACCCGGCCCGCCACTGCCGACATTCCGGCCGGTTTTGGAATTGGGATCCCCTCCTTGAATCATAAAACCGCCTATCACCCGGTGAAAAAGCAATCCATCATAAAAGCCTTCCTCCGCTAATTTTGAAAAATTATCCCGGTGCAATGGGGCTTCATCGGATAGTTTGATAAGCATATTCCCGTAAGGGGTCTGAATCTCTACCAAACAATCTTTGGGAGGTTTTATGACAACCCTTTGCTTGGTGGTTCTTACTTTTTTGCCTTTATAGGCTTTGAGCACCACATTATAATGACCCGATTTAATGAAATGGTGAGTAGGCTCTTTTTCTGTAGAAGTCTCCCCATCCCCAAAATCCCATTCATACCGATCTGCTTTTTGAGATTCGTTTGTAAAATGGACATCCACCGGAGCCGTATTATCCGCTATTTGGGTCTTAAACTGTGCAATCGGCTTAGAGCAAGATGCGACCAAAAGCAGTAATAGCATTCCAAAGGTAAATTGTTTCATACTTGTTTCTTGTATTTTTGTGTGCACCCTTTAAGTTTGTGATGCCTGAATTTTGTCAAAATAAGTGATGGCCATCAACTTTAAATAGTTTTCTTTCTCTTCTTCGCTTCCGCTAAACGGCTTGACTTCTGTCCAATGCGGCCACCCGTCTTCGTCATATTCGGCAAACTCAAAGAAGCCTTCGATACTCATCAATCTGCAAGTAGCGATATGCAATAAGTATTCCTTTTCCTCTTTCGAGAAATCATCGCGCAAGATACCCAGTTCCTGAATGCCAATCAACACCATGACTTGATTAAAGTCCGGTAGTTTTTTTAGGCCTAAAGTATCCTTCACAAAGTGCCTGATTCGCAGCCATTCAAAATCTAATTGCCAGTCTTCCATCGTATTTTTTGGAGTTCTATTTGAACCAAACGGCCGTTCGGCTAATCACCGAACGACCGTGGTCAGAATGATTCTATTGACCGATGTTTATTTTCCTAAGTTAAACCGAAGGGTCACACCGGAGCTAGTAGATACCGTCGGTGGACTTGCCGATGTTTTGGGCGTCGTCCGACGGTGATCAAAGTAAAACTGTAAGGTTAACCGTCTATTGATGTTATAATCTACCGTTGGAGACATCGAGAATGTGTTGGTTCCACGAATCGGGATGGTCACATTCTGATCCAACTGATGATTATAGGTCACATCATCTCTGATGGAAAAATTCATCTTAATTACCAAATTTTTGGCTTTATTATTACGGCTGCTTCCCCGCCTGCGGCCGGTTGCTTTTTTATCATTTTTCTTATCGACTTTCTTTTTCACTTTCCGTCTCTTCTTTTTCTTAAACAAGTTGATATTGACATTTTTGATGGTGTAGCCGAATCCAAAAGTGACGTCTGTTGTTTTGGTTTCAGCCAACTTATAGTCCACAAAGCTTAAGTCTAAGTTTCTTGCTTTGTTGTAAGAAAAATTCATACTCATGTCATTCTTCATACGCATATCCAGCCCAATCAACGGATTAAACTGCTCACGAATCGTAATATCCGGAATCTCAAACTGCGAATAATAACTGTAAGTATTTTCATTGAGTTTGGTTCGGTCATTCGGGTCATAATTTGTGGTCGTATTGTAGGAGTTGACCGTCATTTTGGACGTATAGCCGTGTCTCAAACTAAAGCTCTTAAACAAAGCTTTAAACATAGGAATCTTCGACAAACCGTTATAGGTCAGTTTCCAGTTGGGTCTGGGTACTGTTTTTAAGAAAGACAATTTTTGACTGTTTACATCCGTATTGGTGTAAGCCGACAAAAAGGCCGGAATTAAGACATCTTGTTGAAAGCGTCCGTATCCTTCTGCGTAGGCCGAATCAATGGCATGAATCGGAATTCCCCCCGGTGGTTCTCCAAAATTTTCGACATAAAGTCTTCTTGAGATCGTCTGTCGATTGTCTTCAAATTGATGAAATAAGCCCACGATATCCTTATGAAAAATGGTATTCGCATTATAAAAAGAAACCGAATAAGAGCCTACCTGCCTAGGCAAGGCATGCACAATATCCCGGATGCCATCCAAATTATTGGTATCCTTAAACATTTCTGTGCGATTCCTAGTAAAGTTCTTCGATGCATCCACATCAATCTTAAAATCTCGGAAAGGCTCTATCGTCACGGACGCATTAATATCTTGCGAATAATTTCGCGAAAGTGGTTGATTCAGCATGACATTATCTGTAATCCAGTTATGATTGGCTAGGTTGTCCAATTTGGCATCTGACGGCTGAAAACCGGTAATATAATCCCAACCCGGGGTAGCAAAATCTTTATCTTGGCCTAAGATTTTAGCTTTAGGTATAAAACCGGGCACCACCGAAGCATAGCGCTCCGTGTAAGTCACCCGTCCTTTTCTGACAGACAACAAAAGCCGGACGAGTCCTTTTTCGACAGCGGATGGTTCACGCTCTTTCTTTTTCTTCTTCTTGCCTTTTTTCGCCTTTTTAGATTTTTTGTTATTCTTGGCTTTTGGATTGTCTTTTCCTTTGCCCGGCTTTCTTCCTTTAGGGCCCCTAGCTTCCATAGAGGCGAGATTATCTTCGGACATATCCGGATTTGCTTCTTCTCCTCTTTTGCCCTTGCGGGAATCTCCGTCTTTCCCTCGTTTGCCCCGACCGGCACTTTTACCATCTTTGCCGTCCCGTCGTCCTCTAGCAGCCTTTCGGCTGCGTGAATTTCTGCGTGCACGAGAGCTTCGCCCACCCAAAGAAGAGTCAATCTTCTTCAGATATTTGGACTTGCGATACAGCTTAGTCAAGTTCAAGTCTCCGTTGATTTTCCGAACCTGCCCATTTTGAGCAATATTCCCCAAGTCGGCCACATTTAGAGCCGCCGCATTCCAATTGTAATCTCCACTCAAAGTCGCCTTGGCTTTGACCCAATCCATAAATGGAATGTGCTTAAACGGCAAATCATAAGTCAAGTTATAATTATGGCGATACTGCTTCATCCGCCCCCCCTGCCTGATATTTGTCCAGATGGAGTCTTTGATTTCTTGCGCCGGTAAAGGTCGATTTAAAGCATCAAAAGCATCCGGCTCATCAATGACCGTGTTGGTCTGAGCATTAAAAGTAAACTTCAAGGACTTGGTAAAATTCCAGTTCAAGGAATAGTTTCGATCCCAGACAAAGTTCTTATTGTAATACGTATTGAGCAAAGGGTCTTCACCTGCAAACCGATAAGTTGTCTTATTTAAAGAGCGATCCATCGAAGTGGATACACCAAACGAATTGGGCACCAAGTTAAAATTAAACTCCGATAGGAACTTCAGGTACTTATCCTTTTTGATAAGTTTTTTGAAGGGTCGGATGTACTTGGTCTTTGTCGAATATTGATAATCCAAAGCGCCCCGGTAGCGTTTTAAGTTATCACTCAAAATCAATGGATTATGCTTGTCCGTTTCCGAATAAGCATAGGTGGCGCTCAAGTTAGAAATATCCCAAGGCTTGGGTTTCTTTCCGTTGGTTTTATCTTTCCGAACATTGGTAAAGTTAAAACTCTTAATGGTTGTCACATCCTGTGCACGGTTTTTATCTTCTTTCGGAGTCGAAGAAGCAGCGATTTTCTCTTTTAGAGGAATATCCAAGTCATACGGGTCATACTGTGGATTCCTTATATTTTTGGAGTATTGGGCAAAAAATGGAATTTTGACCCCTGATTTTTCCGGAAGGAATTTACCTAGCTCAAAATTACCGGCCACATCATATTGAATAATTTGTTCCCGGCTTCTTTGCGCCAGCTTTTGATCAATGCCTCCATAACCGATGCTGGAATAATTTCCCGAAAGGGCAATACTACCAAAGTCCGCTAATTTCAAATCGACCCGCGCCAAACCGGCGATTCCACCACCTTCTTCCAAGCCACTCAGTCTCAATTCGTTGACCCAAATCTCCATGGTTTGAGGTTGATGGTCTTTATTTTTCACACCAATCATGATGGTTTTGACACGCCCGATATTAGGATTCCCGACGACGGTGACATGATTTTGTGGTTTATCCGGATCCGGGATGGTTAATGAATCCGAAGCACCTGATTGGATTTTCACTTTTTTCAAGAGCTCTAAAGGAAAATCAATAAAGTTTTCTTCCGGCCAAACTTCCGCTCGATAGGCGTTGGGGTCACTTAAATCCAGATTGTTTTTATCTGAAAATTTGAGTGGGACTTCATACTCATAATAGTTATTTGTAAAATCCTTACCCAAACGAATAAACACAAATTGGCTATCCGGCGTATTAAAATCAGACGTCTCTGCATGCACAAACAATTGCATTCGCTTGTACACCCGCATGTCCATATTGAGCGTTTTGAAAATGCCTTTTTCACTCTGTTTGCACAAATTTTCGATTTTCATCGAAAGCGAGTTTTCATTTTGCTGTGCGCCGACCGAAACGGTACCGATGATGTCTTCTCTTTTGACCCCCGGAGGCAATACATAATTAAATGGCAAACGGCTGCTGTTTTCTTCAATATTGACTTCGTTGACTTCAAATTGAGCATCCGGGCAAGTAATCCGCCCCCGGGAATATCTTCTCCACTGGTTACGCACCAATTCCAATGTCCCAAATCTAAAGACAATATCCTTGGGAAAACCATGTGCGACAATACGCATAAAACGAATCGAGCGAAAATCTTGGATACCACCGACCGCATGTTTAAATTGACTTAGTGGTACTTTGAAGTGATACCAGATATCTCCTGTACCGGGCACTGTAATGGACTCAGTTACATAGTTTTCTGATGTGGTATCTCTCAAACGACCACCAAAACCGGCATAAGCGACAGAAATATCATATTGATAGTAGGCCTCAGTCTCGTTCAAAGAGTTGTCCCGGTTCAAATCTTCCGTATTGGGATAGTTTGTTGAGCTTTCGATGTACTGCCCGCTGGTCGGTTTGGAGTTTCCTTCCAAGCCATTGTATCCCGTGTATTTGACCAAAGCACTTTCGGTAGATGGGTATTGGTCAGAGCGGAAAGAGACAAAGTTATCATTGGAAGGGTCGGCACTGATGATATTGGCGACATTGGTACCGGCATATTGCTGGACAAAATCAGCATACTTTGTCCGCTCATCATCATCATTGATACCATCTAAGCCGACATCTTGTTTTTCGCGCTCGTTATTGTCAAACGCATAGGTAATTTGCTGGGTTCTAGGGACTCGACTCCAAGCCGTTTCATCTGTTTGGACGCCATCGGTCAGCCCATTTTCAAAGAACATTCTGGAATCTCGAAGGATGTCTTCCGACATATTACCCAATTGGATAGAGATAAAGCCATCGTTATACTCTTCATGTGTGCCCAAATAAGGACTCATCATCCAAAAATCGATAAATTCAATATTGGCCGACTCAAAGTCACTATTTCGAATCGGTCTCATGATGCCGGCCCATCTGGTCTCGGGTTCTTTCAAGGTAACAAAGGAGCCATCGGTGTTGACACCGGCAGATATTTGCATGCCATTTTCAGAGACACCATTTGGCAAGTCATAATTGTAGGGCCCCCTTTTGTTAGGTTGGTAGTGAAGGTCTAGGGGATACAATCTGGAAATTTGGGTGGTCTGATCTAACTTCAGCTTAGGAAAAATATCCACTCTTTTGATCTCACGAGTATAAGGATCTTGGTTATCTCCATCACCCAAAGCGGTAAAATCCAAGCGATACCAGTTTAATAAGGCTCTGTTGACACCGGCGTTGATGTCATCGACCAATGCACTTTCTTTGATAATCTCCGTCCCCGAAGAATCTTTCATGCCCCTAGGTATCGAAGACAAAAACCAGTTGGTCGTCGGAGTCCTAAGGTCAATACTATTGGTACTTCCTTCAAAATCGTCAATATAGACTATTCCCTCCTTTTGGCCCTGATTAATGGCTTTGGAGTGACCCGGCTTTAGGGCTGCGACTTCTGCGGTAACCGATACCGAAGACTCTGCCTTTGTGGAAATCAAAGGTATTTTGTCCACCAAACGGGTTAGCCAAGGCGCTTTTTTGGTATAATCAAAATCCAATCCTAAGACCCGGTTGTTGATTGGGTCATCGCCTACATTTACTTTTTGGGTATAAGGCTTTTCATACAAGTGCATGTAGGTTGCCCCAATATTCATATTTTTGCTCAATTCATAGTCTGCTCTCAGGCCGACCATACTTTTTTGCTGAAAAGCACCAAAAGTATTTTCTTCAAAGGAGACATTGATTGGGGGTTGCCCGGGCTGCAAATAAGCATCATTTAGAATCCTAACCTTTCCGATATTGTAATCGACTTCATAATCTACACCTTCCGTCAATTGGACTCCGCCGGCTTGCACTCTGACCGAGTTTCTCGGCACATTAAAGGCGCCCAAAGAAATCTCGGACGAAGAGCCCGATGACTTGTATTTTCCTTTAATGGTGAATCGGTTTTTCTCAAAATATTCTCTTGCCCGGAATTGGGTCTGGTCATACAACTCTTTGAAGACATAAACACTATCCGACGGATTGACATCCACATGCAAGGTGTCTGCCAAATAAGAGCCAAAGGGTTCTAAAATAGGAAACATCACCCGTCCCGACTGCGCTGTGATAGTCAAACCGGGCACGAAGTCAAAAACCCCATCCGGACGATTATCGCCTTGCACATTCAGGTTGTCCAGATTAAACAAGCGAATCAATGGGACATTCTTTAAGGCAGAAGTCGGCAAAAAGCGTTTTTCCCCGCGTCCGGCATCATCGTAGTAAATGTCCAATTTAAAGTCTTCCTGCTCAATTTGAGAAGAGCCCAAGTAGTAAAAGTTTTTCATCATCAAATCCCAATACGGCAAATCTGTCCGTGCTGTAGAAGACTTCAACATTTTGACATAAAGTACTTTTAGGGAGTCACTCTGTGGGGTTTGGCCGCTTAATTCTCCGACGGTAAAAGTCCGGCCATTGTATTCATATTCGAAGGCCACCCCAACGACTTGGTCGGGTTGGACATTGATTTTTAGGGAGATGAAGCCCAATTGGGGATTCATATCGTATTCAGAAGGGCTTAGTTTTCGGGCTCTTACTTTTTCAAAGTCTTTTACTTGCTCAAAGTGATAGCCAAAAGTACCGTCTTGCATGGCACTGACCACTTTATCAATGGTTCTTGATTCGGGTTTGGCGAGCAAATTAGCATAAAGGTCATTGGCATTATTATCGGGTAATGCTCTTCCGGCAATGTCCAAATACTTGGGCGGCCCCGGATTGACGGTCACCAATTCTTTAGGTTCTCCCAAGTCGGCTAAAGCGACAATATCGCGGACTCCCCCATCGGTTTGGTTCCGGTCATTGGTCACCCAGACTTCCATTTTTAGGATTCGGAAAAGCGAGCGAATTTGGGGAAGATTAGAAAGAGCATCTTCAAAGGTCTCCCGATTGTAGTGGGTCAATAAGAAGTGCTTATTTTGGTCATACTTGTCGATGGGGATTTCAAACTCTTGGGTTTCAGCTCCGTTGTCGATTTGTAGATTTTGTCTTTGCGACTTTTGGTTGGCCAAGATGGTGGTCAATCTTAGGCGTCCGAATTGCAGTTCGGTTTTGATACCAAAAAGATTTTGCGTACCTTGGATTAGGTTACTCTTGAGGGGTAAGCTGACATTACCTGCTTCAATTTTTTTAAGGATTTCGTCTTCACTGAATAAATCCGAATTGTAATCAATCTTCATTTGGTTTTCAAAATCGAAGATGGCGTTGGTGTTGTAATTGGTGGTAAGCGTTAGTTTTTCACCAATTTTACCGGTCACGTTCATACGGATGTCCATTCCGAAGTCGAAGGCAGTTCTTTTTCTGGTGCGAACGGGCAAGATAGGATTGTCAACTTTGCTGTAATCAACCCCAAATCTCAGGTCAATATTCCCTTGCGGGCGAATATCCACGGTGCTTCCGCCAAATAAGCGATCAATCAAGCTTTTCTTGAAGTCAAACTTAGCAATAGGATCCAACCTTCCGGAAATACCATCCGAGCCGTCACTAATCCCGGCCAATTGCTTAAAGTAGCTTTTTTGCTGCTGCTCGCTCTTCCATTTCATATACTCATTAAAGGTCATATAACTAGGCGGACGATAATAATCATTGCCAATTTTTTCAGTAATGATGTACATGCCTGTTTCGGGGTCATATTCAACAGATTGGTCAACGACCGCAGGATCTTTTAAATCAATAACATTTCTTCCGGAGCCGGTTAGAAAGTTGCCGTAGCGGTCTTGCAGCGGGGGCAAAGTATCCGGCCTAACAAGGGAGCCATTCATGGACAATCCAAATCGAATATCTCCAAAGGAGAATAGATGAACCGGATGATATTCAAAATTAGACGCTGCCTGAGCCTCCATTCCAAAAATCCACAAAAAAGCAATGAGAATAATGCTTTGCTTCATAACTATCGGTATATTACATTGTAGGGATAATCCCTATTTTTAAGTAACTATTTAGCTTAGCCGCTAATTTTTGTTAGAAAATGCCTTTTGCGCCTGTTTTTGCAAAAATTTCTCACGTAGGGACGCCCAGCAGTGCGCCCCTACGTCAACATACACAAAAATGCCTATTTTCTACCTAAAAATGGGGGTATCTAAACAGTTACATTTTTTATTAAACCAAAGGAGCAGAGCTCCAATTCAAAAAAAAACTTCTAACTTGTAACGGCAAGAAGTCTCAAAAATCATTTTTCTTTCCGCTTTAACACTTGCTTTAGGCCATTTCTTTTAGCGCAAGCTTAATCAGCGTTTCCACGTTTTCTACTGTAGGCTCCTTTTTCAAAATGCGATTCAGGCTACGTTGAGCCGAAGACTTATTAAAACCCAAAGCCAACAAGGCAGATAACGCCTCATCTCTCATTGTATTGTTTGACAAAGTAACGGCAATAGGAGTTCCACCGGATTCTTTGGCCAACTTGTCCTTGATGTCCAAAATAATCCGTTTGGCGGTCTTCGTACCGATGCCCTTAATCTTGGTCAGAATAGCCAATTGCTCCCCGATAATCGCAGCTCTAATCTCATCCGGCGTCATCGCCGACAACATGACTTGCGCCGTATTGGCTCCCACCCCCGAGACCGAAATCAGATGCAAAAATAACGCTCTCTCCGCATCTTCCGCAAATCCATAAAGCGTCTGGGCGTCTTCACGCACCAATAAATACGTTAAAATCTTGCCTTTGTTAACCTTTTCTAGGGCGGCGTAGGTATGCAGACTGATATTCACACGATAGCCGATACCGCCGGCTTCAATGATGATGTAGGACGGAGATTTGAAGGTAATATCGCCTTTGATGTAGGTAATCATCTGTTCATTTTACGTAAAGGGATTCTGCCTTTCGGCAAAAGTTGGGCAAAGATAGTGTTTTTTTGGGGATGGTGTGGTTGCCGGGCACAGAGCTAATTCCCACAGAAAGCAAATTGGTATCCGTCCGCCCCCCTAGCCGGTAGAGACAAAATACCTATCTTTGCAGCATGAACAAATTAAAAAAATATTTTCCGGAATTGACCGCTACCCAGGAAGCCCAATTTGCTCAATTTATGCCCCTTTTCCAAGAGTGGAATGAGCAGATTAATATGGTTTCCCGCAAGGATATAGACAATTTGGAAGTCCGGCATGTTTTGCATTCGTTGGCCATTGCCAAGTTTATGCCGTTTGTGGCGGGGGCGACCATCTTGGACTTGGGTACCGGCGGGGGATTTCCGGGCATCCCTTTGGCCATTCTTTTTCCGGAAACGGAATTTGTACTGATAGATAGCCGGGGCAAGAAAATAATGGTGGTCAAGGAAATTGTTCGGAAGTTGGGGCTAAAAAATGTCCAAGCCATTCATGGGAGAGTCGAAGAGACGAAGGTAAAATGTGATTTTGTGGTGACCCGTGCGGTTGCCCGAATGGAGAAGCTGTTTAATTGGACAAGACGCCATCTAAAGAATAAACACCTGCATCCATATCCCAACGGTATCCTCGCCCTAAAAGGGGGAGATATTGCCGAAGAAATGAAAGAAGTCCCCGGCAAACCCTATTGGGAACAGGTGGATATTCAGGAATATTTTGATGAAGCCGAGTTTGAAGATAAGAAAGTTGTATATTTGCAACAATAATGAAAGGAACAAAGAAACAATTCTCGAAAGAAGCATTTAAATCTATGCGCCAAACGGGAGCGATTACAGCTACGTCCAAGTACTCTGTGGAGAAAATGCTGTCAGCCATCGACTTCAGCAAAGATTTGACCATTGTAGAGCTCGGAGTCGGCAACGGTGTCGTCACTCAACGGATTTTGCGTAAGCTTAATGACCGCTCTCGACTAATTGCCTTGGAAATTAACAAGACTTTTTATGACTTAGTCGAAGATAGATTGGCCAAAGACGACCCGCGAATCAGCCTGCATCAATACTCTGCATTTGATATTGATAATTTGTTGGATGATTTAGGGATTGGTCAGGTAGATTATTTTGTTTCGACCCTGCCCTTGACGATGTTTTCGAAAGAAGACAACACCAAGTTGATGACCAAGATGAAGCACTATCTACGCCCCGAAGGCAAATATGTGCAAATACTCTACAGCCCGATT
>JALVCY010000225.1 GCA_027009605.1 Saprospiraceae bacterium | reverse complement strand
CTCCCCAAAATATTTAAAGGCCATAAAGTCCCCTTTCTGCAAAGGGGATTTTTGGGGATTTCATGAAAAAAGTCTTTAAATATTTTGGGGATTCGGAGCTTGGATTTGCACAGGCTTCAGGGTAAATCCCTTGTGTTTGAGCAGACGCAAAACGCCTTTTTCTCCGGGCAAATGCCCGACACCAATGCCCACAAAAACACTTTGGTCTTGAACCAAGGTCTCGATGCGATCCGCCATATAGACATTCCGGTCATAGAGCATCGGACGTTTCATTTTGCCTAGCTGTTTTTTGGCTTTAAGATACAGGGCGTGGATATCCTGATTCTGGTAGTAATGAGCAATTTTCTTGTAGTTTTTCCGCAAGGAATGCATCTTGGCGATGGTATGCTTGATGTTTTGGAAGGCCGCATCTAAATCCATCTCATTAAATATCTGCCGCTGAAGCGCTGCCGACTCGATGCCTACCAAGTCTTTACCTTCCGCTTTCGCAAACTCCCAAAGGGCTAAATCCAAAGATTCCGCTTCGTCATGCCCCATCAAGGCCGATTCAATTTGGCTCATGAGTAGCATGGGATGCAAATAAGGCCACATTTTCAATTGGGGCACCTGCTTTTTGATGAGCCGGTCTAGGTGGGCGTACTGGTTTTCCGAAAGGAGAGCTTGGTATCTAGCCGCATAATCCGGGTCAAACTGTCCATCCAATTGAAAATCCCCCAAATCATCTAAATTGGACTCGCCGGCGTAGAGATCACAGGCCGAGATTAGATTTTGAAATTGTGGGAAAGCCCTAAATGCAAAGGTCGAACGAATATGCACCGTCCCCAACAAATAGGAAGCTTTGTCATGTACACCGGAAATTTGCCAAAGAATAGATTGAGCTTTCATTGCAAAACATCGATAAAAAAAACGCCGCTACAATTCTTCGAGCAGGCACCTAATTCCTTTATTTTAAGGTATAAGTTATTCGTAATCAAAAGGTAACACCTTAGAATTTTTTACAGAGGATAGAGTCATCAAAGTTTTCATCCGCTCAATTCCGGATATTTGCGAAAGCTCTTTAAAGAGCAATTCTTCGTAAGTAGGTATGTCCTTGCAGACAATCTTTAATAGGAAATCAGCTTCTCCGGTAATAATATAACATTCCGTAACTTCTTCAATAGCCATTATTTTTTCTTGAAACTCCTTCAAAGAGTTCTCTTTTTTTAGCGCCAAGCTAACCAATACAAAAGTGGTTACATTTAATCCGATAGCGTTCAGGTTGACATGCGCATGATAGGACTCTATGACGCCGTTGGCCTCTAATTTCTTGACCCTTTCCAATGTAGGAGCCGGAGAAAGACCGATTTTTTTTGCCAGCGTAAGATTTGTAAGTTTGCTGTTTTCTTGTAAGGTCTTGAGAATCATCAAGTCCATCTTGTCTAATTTATCTGCCATTTTTGTCTCTGTATTTTAGTAACGTGCAAAGGAACAAGAAAAGAAAGCATAATCCAAATAAAAAACGTTAAATGATTATTAAAATTTTGGCTACAGGTTCAAAAATACTTATTTACAGAAAAAAAAGAATCCGATTATTTATACCGGCAGAAAGAAATCATATTGGACTCAACAGGAATACAAGAGCACAAGGACACAAAAAAAACAGCACCCAACAAAAATCGGGTGCTGTTTAGTTGTACTGTAACGAATACATCAAGGGAAGATACCCATTGAGATATAGTCATCGGCAATTTTATTTAAAGAGACCAAGAAGGCCGCCGTTCTTAAATCTTTCACTTTAGAACGTCTTTTCCAAATGGCCCGGATGTCCTTGTAGGCTTGAATCATCGTTTCTTCCAAACCGGACCGAACCAAATCAATCTCGTCAGCACCTTTGGTCAAAAATTCACGTTCTCTCTTAGAAATCTTGCCGCCGGTAGCTTTGAGCACAAAGTCCACCAACTTATCATAGGCTCTCGTGTCAAAGCGTTTTTCCATCCGGCCAAAACGCAAGTGGGACAAGTTTTTGAGCCACTCAAAGTAAGAGACAGTCACCCCACCGGCATTCAAGAAGAAATCCGGTATAATCATAATCCCTTTTTCCAACAAAATCTTTTCGCCTTCAAAGGTGATAGGGCCGTTGGCGGCTTCACCAATCAATTTGGCCTTGATTTTTTTGGCGTTCCCTTTGTGGATCACACTCTCTAATGCGGCCGGAATCAAAATATCACAATCCACATACAAAGCATCGTCATTTTTCTTCAATTTTTTGACCCCAGGGAAGCTCATAATCGTTCCTTTGGCCTTGCGATGCTTCAATAATTTGTCAATATCAATACCATCCGGATTGTAGATAGAGCCTTCATATTCGGCAACGGCGACAATCTTTGCGCCCCCTTCATTTTGGCAGATAGAACCGGCAAAAGAACCTACATTACCAAGACCTTGCAGGGCAATTGTCTTGCCCTTCATACCCGGCGTAAGACCGATGGCCTTCATGTCATCTTCATAAGAAAGGGCTTCTCGCAATCCATAATAGACACCGCGACCGGTAGCTTCTGTCCGCCCGGCGATACCAAATTGAGTCACCGGTTTGCCGGTCACACAAGCGGCGGCATCAATTTCCCCATGGTTCATACTGGAATAGGTATCCAGAATCCAAGCCATTTCACGCGGGCCGGTACCCATATCCGGAGCCGGAACATCAATACCCGGGCCGATAAAATTCTTACGGATTAGCTCGGCGGTGTAGCGACGTGTGATACGCTCCAGTTCTTTTTCTGTGTATTTTTTAGGATCAATACGAATCCCGCCTTTGGCGCCCCCAAAAGGAACATCCACTAAGGCACATTTGAAGGTCATCAAAGATGCCAAAGCCATCACTTCATCTTGGTGAACATGCGGAGAAAAGCGGATTCCGCCCTTGGTAGGTAAACGGTGGTGACTGTGCTGAGCACGATACGCTGTAATTACTTCATAGTTTTTCCCGACTTTGACAGGAAAATTCATTTTGTAAATGGCGTTGGTCACCTTGATTTGGTTCAACAATCCTTTCGGAATGTCGCTCAGTGCTGCTGCTTTGTTTATCGAAGCAGTGACACTTTCGTAAAAGTTAGGTTGACTCATTATCCAATTTTTTGGTTGAGTGATAAAAAAAAAGTAGGATTTCCTACATGGTAGTGTACGTCAGGACTTGCCAAAAGATTAGTTACCTACTCTTTGAATGTATAGCCCTCCGCAACAAATAGTGAGAATCAATATGTGCTATTCTCTATCTGTGGCGCTAAGTTCTAAGTAATTTTAGTCATTGCCAAATATTCTTATTTCTTTTTTTGGTTTTTATTGTACCTTGTGCTTGAGAGAGCTAACAGCGTACCCAATGAAGGTATGCAAACATCTACTAAACGAACCCAAAAACAAACAAAAAGTGAGAATACGAAAAACAAAAAACGGATTATCCATGAAACTCTATACGGGCACGACCAGTGTCTTGATGGCCTTTAATGTGTCCACTGCCAAACGGGAGGGCTTATTGGGTTTTGCCGTAAGGCGTAAAGATCACCACAAAAAAAACAAACATCCGGAAAAATGGAAATGGATTAAGGCCATGCTCCAATTCCCCAAACCCGGACAGCACCGGTATTATCCCATCAATACGAATGTCGCACCTATCCAAAAATTTCGGTGGTCTGACTACTCCGTGTATGCTAATATGGAATATACTTACCAACTTGTCGGCGTCTATGGTACGCCCGAAAAACTCAAATATGTCTATGGACCCACCATCGTCATCCGTACCGAACACCTAAATAAAGGAAAGCACCAAATTGTATTTAATCGTGCGGTCGCCGCCAGTCAGGCCTACGCACACAAAAAGTTTGGAAAGACCAATCCGGATGATGAATCAGCCCCTTTGTTTCAGCAAGCTAGAGACTGGCTGACACGCGGC
>JALVCY010000224.1 GCA_027009605.1 Saprospiraceae bacterium | reverse complement strand
AAGTGTTGAATATGAATTTTCCGTACAATGGTCTGTTTCCGGGCCTTTATCCAAAGGACATAAATACCGTTGGGTAACTGCTCTGTGGTTACCGTTTGCGAGTAATTGCCCGGTAATTGGTCGGTTTTGGGAAGTATCGTTAGCATTTTGGTGCCTAAAAGCGAGTAGAGATTAATTTCTACCGGAGCTTGGTCAAATAAGGTGTAATCAATTTGGAAGTCAATATTAGCCGGATTGGGAGCAATATGTGGCCGAATCTGAAAAGCCAGTTTGTGCTGCCCCAATGGCTTGAAGAATTGGGGCGTACCGGTCAAATAGAGTTTGCGGCCGGGAACAGAGTCCACCAATGAAGTCACAGAATAATCCCAATTATAGATGGCCATGACATTGTTGTCTTGAACGGTAGGGATTTCGTAAACCGCCGAAGTTGTTTCATTACGGTCGATATAGGTTTTTGCCCACAGGGCATACAGCTTTTTGCCTTGTTCGTTTTTTAGCGCAAGCCCATCAATATCTAAGGGGAGCTCGAGTTTTTCTGTCTCGACAGGGTCAAAAACAAAGCCCCGGGTTAAGGCTGCCGTAGTTTTGAAGGCAATGCCTTGCTCGGTTAATTGAGTGGCAGCCTGTGGAGAATTCGGAAGTTTTTTATAGAGCCCCATGTGACTGAATTCTTGCGTAAAATAAGCTCCTTCTTCTGCAATGGTAAAGAAATGAACTTGCCGGATACCTACTTGCCTAGCTTTTAGCAGTGCTTTCATGGTATAATTTCGCTGGGCTTCGGGCGAGCCGATATATTCGCCAAATTGTTTGCTGGGGATATTGGTCTCCGTAATGATGTAGTGCTTTTCGGGAAAGATAGACCCATCATAACCGTGGTGATCCAGCACTTTCTTTAGGTCAAAATAGGTTTTTAAAAAGCCCCGATCCACTGTCCTGTCGGAATGTCTAAAATAGACAAACCCGTTCGTCGCATTAGACCACTCGCGAGTAGAATTGTCAATGTGGGGATAAGTATGAAAACTAACGACATCAAAATAAGCGCCCCCTTTAAGAGGAAAATCGTTAGTGGATTTGCCTTCATCGGGATTGTCCGTATTTCTTAAAATGGCATCTACAAAACTGGCGTATCCGACACCACCTAGGGCAATCAAATCATCAGGTTGCAAGGTTTTGATGACTTCATAGCTGATTCGGAGCATCCTGATATAGGATTGTACCGGTGCTTTGATGGCCAATTCGCAGGGTTCGGGGTCTCGATTCCACCAACTATCATCAATCTCGGGGCCTTGGTAGGAGGCCGGTGATCCGGTCAGATCCGGTTCGTTGGTAATCTCCCAAATATCTATATTGTCGCCATAGGTTTGGATAGTTTTGTAAAGATACAAGGCGTAATAGTTGGTATCATTGATGGGTGTACCGTTTTCGCCGTTGTCCCAGATAGGGGCGTACATGTTTTTGAACATATTGGAGCGAGCGGTCGGGCAGTAGAAGGTAGATTCCCGGTGTTCGTCAATGGGGTAGCCGACGAATGCCACAATGCCCTTCATGCCGATTTGCTTGTAATAGTCAAAAGTAGTTTTACGGATATCGTAACCCCATTGCTCTAGGAATGTTTCCGGCAGGGTAGGGCGGACTGTATTACCATGGACGCCTTCAATATTTATTTGTGGATCGCCGGCGATTAAAGCGGCTAGGCTTTCGTCCGTCCAACCGGAATAGACGCCCAAGTTGGCTCCAAAACCGAAGGGATAAGAAAATTGGGTCGTATGCGTATTAGCCGTATAATGCGGCTGCGAAAAGAGAAATAAGGGAAGGCATAAAAGAATAGCGAACAAGCCAAGGTGCTTGAGTAGTTTCATTGTGAATAGTGTTGCCCGAAAGATAGGAATGGCCTATAATCCGGTGGTTTTCAATAAAGTATGCGAGTATGGAAATACAAGAAATTCCATATTTTAGATGGCAAAAATAGCGAATATTACAAATAAAAGCAATAAGAGCAATTTTTTAGCAATCAGAAATTAGGCTAAAGCAGGCTCTTTTTCGCAATAATTTGCCTGGAAGGCACTACGGCCAAGTGGATTGTGGGGCTACAATAAAGGGAAAGAAAGCCAACAAATAAGGGGCACTGATTCCCTTAAATCAGAAACCCCTTATCTCACATTGTTGGAGGGCACTACTTCTTTATCGTAACTATTTAGGAACCCACTATTTTGGTCAAAAAATAGGAGCACCTAAACAGTTACTCTATATTTCTATGGCAATAGAACGTTTATCTTTTGGACCCTTTTCCATTTACAGCACTACTACGAGCACTCAAAAAAATACCCTACCAAAAAAAAAGAGTTGACCAAAAAAAAGAAACAGTTTACCGAAAAAAGTATTCAGTAAATGATTCCCAACACCCTGGATCTATCTCTTGACCAACTCTTTGTATCTGCCATTTGGGATGGCCTACGGCTTCGGGTAACAGCTAAAACTTGGCAAAATGACTCCTGTACATGAGCATCCGGAGTCAAATTGCCAATAGTTTTCCCATAGAAAAATCACTTCTATGCCCCTAATACGGCGGGAGAGCATAATCCCCTACATTTCTTTCCTGATTTATGTGCTTTGGTAGCAGCCAAATTTATTTGGCTGAAAACCGGTATTGCGTTATACCGGTATAACGATATAGCGGTGTAACGGTATAGCGGGAAGGCAGGAAAGAAATCTTGCTCCTTGAACGCCGAAAGCAACGATATGACGGTATAACGGTGTATCGGTACAACGGTCTAACGGCAAGGCAGCCAAGAGCACACTCCTTGAACGCCGTAGGCAATGAACGTGCGAAGCACATGTTGAACGCCCGAAGGGCAAATTGAACGTCCGAAGGACAATTTGAACGCCGAAGCCAGGGGGAGCCAGGAAAGAAAATCAAATCAAAAGACCGCCATGTACAATTTTTATTTTTTGGGTCGTTATATTGAAGAGTCCTTCCGAAAGGGCATTTTTTTTTGCGAAAGCACTATCTTTGTTCCCAAGACCTGTTAATATGAAGAATACGGACTTCGACAACCTTTGCCATGATGTTGCTTTTCGGAAAGTTTTCATGGAGTACGGAGAGTCGATAAGAAATTTTATTTACTCCAAATGTGGGGATATGGCCTTGGCCGAAGATATTACGCAAGATACCTATGTGACCTTGTGGCAAAAATGTGCGGATACAGACCCCCTTACGGTAAAAAGCTTCCTTTACAAAATAGCCGGAAATAAAGTGATTGACCATTTTAGACACCAAAAAGTGGCCATGAATTATCGGACTAATAAGAAGTCCTTAGTGGATCATCTGACCCCCCAATTTCAGCTGGAAGAACAAGAGTATAAGGCTTATTTGGATGGGGTTTTGTCCTCTATCCCCGAAGCCAGCCGGACGGTTTTTATGATGAGTCGTATCGAAAAACTAAAATATGCAGAAATCGCAGATCGACTCCAAGTCTCCGTTAAAGCAGTAGAAAAACGAATGCATAAAGCATTGATTATCATTAAAAATCAATTAGGTCGAAAATTATAAACTATTATGGTAGGGGAATTCTTGAAGAATACGTAATCCAATTGTCTATGAAACAGAATAATACGCACGAAACACTACTCGCTCGTTGGATTGAAGGAGATTTGACTCCCAAGGAAGCAGAGCAATTGGCCGAAATGGAAGGTCTCCAAGATTTGCGAGATGCGCTCGATGTCTATGATGACATGGAGCTGCCCGCTTACGATTTGAATAAAGCTTGGGATCGTCTGGCGGCAAAAACTATCTACGCTGAGAAAACTATCAAAACCAAGCATAAATCCTTATTCCCAACAATGATGCGCATCGCTGCGGCGATTGCCTTGATTGTTGGGATTGGGCTTGGTTATTCGACTTATTTTCGCCCGAAACAATTCTTTACATCTGCCGGCCAAACCGCTCAAGTGACCCTGCCCGATGGCTCTGCTGTAACCCTTAATGCAGGTTCCGGCTTGGATTATACGCTTTGGCAGTGGAAGCGCAACAAAGTCGTCCATTTGACCGGAGAAGCATTTTTTAAGGTCACAAAAGGTCAAAAATTTACCGTAAAAACACCGCAAGGTCAAACGGCTGTCTTGGGCACTCAGTTTGATGTGCTAGACCGCGGCAAAACCTTTCAAGTCAAATGCTTCGAAGGCAAAGTGTGGGTCACCAATCAGGTCACCGAAAAAATTATAACCAAAGGGCAAGGGGTCAAATTCTCAGGCCAAGTCGCCAAAGATTTGGATGTAACCAGCCATAAACCGGGTTGGATGGCCGGAGAATCTAAGTTTTTTGAAAATTCTTTGCAAGAAGTCTTTGATGAGATGCAAAGACAGTTTACCTTGGAGATTCAATCCGATGGCGTGGATATGAGCCGCCGGTTTACCGGTGTATTTTCTAATCAAAACCTAGAGAAAGCCTTAGCCACAGTTTGTGGAGCCATGCACTTAACTTACGAAATAAAAAATGATCAAAAACTTGTTAAAATTTCTTCCGCTAAATGATGGATCAGTTCAATCTCGAACTAGCGGGAAATTTTTTTCGGTTTTAGCGTTGGTTGTGCTGGTTCAATTTAGTGCGTCGGCTCAGCGAAATTTTGTAAAGAATATCACTTTAGTACAGCTTTTTACCAACTTGGAAGCGATTTATGGGGTCACTTTTTCGTATGATGTCAATCTCATAAAAGACAAGAAAGTAAAGTATTTCGAGTACTCTCGCAAAAGCTTGGAGAAGGATTTGGTGGCTTTGTTGCGAGAATCTGACTTGGGTTTTGAAAGAATTGATAACGATATCATCATCAAGCGGGTAGAACCTACCTTTTTTGAACAATTTTATACCAAAATTTGCGGGCAGGTTTTTGATGCAGAAGCCGGACTCCCTTTGGGGCATGTATCCGTGTCTGTGCGCGGTACGCATATAGGCAAAAACGCAGATTCTTTGGGAATTTTCTCTCTAAAAGGGCCTTTTGTGGGCTCGGACTTAATTAGTGTCAGCTTTATTGGCTACGAGCCTAGGCTGCTAAAAATGTCTTTTTTCCTAAACAAGCCCTGCAAAACCATCTTTCTACATCAAAAAAATATGGAAATTGCCCAGGTGATTGTCCGGGAAGACTATAACCAATATGCCGGTATCAAAATCTCTGAATTAGAGCCGGATGTCACCGTCATTCGCCCGGAAAAGATGACCGGTACGGGTGGCTTAGAGCCCAAAGATGTGTTTGGTAGCTTGCAGCAGATTCCCGGCGTCAATAGCGCCGACGAATCGGCCACTGCGTTGAATGTGCGCGGTGGGTCTTCCGGTCAAAATTTGGTCATGTTTGATGACATTCCTTTGTATCATTATGGGCATTTATTTGGTAAAATTTCTTCATTTAATACGAACTTGGTTCAGGATGTACGCTTTAATAAGGGGAGTTTTAGCGCACAAAATGGGGGGCGAGTCTCCAGCATTATCGACATCCGGGGCAAAAAAGAAGTCCCCAAAGAAATGAATGCAAAGGCCAAATTGGGCTTGTTGAGTGCCGATGTCTCCGCCGAATTGCCCTTTTACAATCATCAAGCAGCTTTATTTGTGGGTTATCGAAAATCCATATTTGATAGAAGCGGATTGAATCGAACGCTATTTGATCAAGTTTTTCAAGACACCAGAGTCGAAGCCAATCAGCAACAGGCTCAAAATGACTCCTTAAAAAGTGTTATTGTGGCGCCCCAAAGCTCTTTTTATGATTTTTTTGCGAAAGCCATCTGGCAACCCAACGAAAAAGATTTTGTCGAAATCACCGGTTTGAAGATGGGGGATAAGCTGAATTATAGCTTTTCTGCTTGCGCAAATGCCCAATGCAATTCCGAAACCGATTCTCTAAAAGTATTTAATGTGGGGTCTAATTTGTCTTGGCGTCATCATTGGCAACCGAACTTTTACTCCGGCTTTAAGTATTCCTATTCCGGATTCAAGAAACAATATGATTTTAGGCATCTTTCGGTGGATTCTATACCGTATTTTGAGCGCAAGCTGAATGCGATAAAGGATTATTCGCTACAGTTTAATAATCGTTGGATTCGCAATGACATTAGTGTGAATTTTGGTTATCAATATCGCAAAATTCATGGGATTATTGACAATCAGGATGCGCAGGTCGTAGCGGATAGTTTTTATGACAATAGCATTGGGGTGACCAACAGTTTGTTTGTCGATTATCGCCATGAATTAGGGGATAAGTTTCATCTGTTTTTGGGGGTACGGGCATCGGATTATAGTCTGATAAAACACCTGTTTTTTGAGCCGAGATTTACGGTGACTTCCAATCCGACGCCATTTTTTAAGATTAAGATGAGTGGGGGCGTTTATTTTCAGACGATGAATCAGCTGCTAATCCCGGAAAGTTTGTTTGGGAATAGTGCCATCTGGATTTTATCGAAAGATGCGGATGGCTTGAATCAAGATTTGTATGCAGTCCAGAAGAGTTCTCAAGTATCAATTGGGGCAACCTATCGGCGTGACGGTTGGCAAGCTAGTCTAGAATTGTATGACAAGCAAGTGGACGGGATGTCTTCAAAAGTAGTAGATTTGGGTATGATTAGCCCCCATGCCACGGGTATCTTGTCTGCATCCGGCTTTGAAGTGGGCGTGCAAAAATGGGGCAAAAAGGCGTATTCTATTTTGAGCTTCTCGCAAGGGCAAGCCGCCTATCAGTTTCCGGGGCAGCCGGACAAAATACCTGCTTCCTATCATCAAAGAAGGCAGTTGAATCTGTTGCAAGGCTATAAATATAAGGGTCTGACGGCCACGGTCAACTGGAAAATTAAATCCGGCTTGCCTTATACAGCCATATCCAAAATAGAGATTGATACTTTGGGGGCCGGACTATTTGATTATTCGCTTAAATTGGATGCTCCCAATTCCGCCAAGCTCCCGCTTTATAGTCGAGTCGATGTAGGCTTGATGTATGAGCATGGATTTTCGTGGGGCAAGGCCTCCATCAATTTATCGGTGATTAATGTTTTGAATCATTCCAACATCTTGCACCGTCGATATGATTTATTCGTTTCTAAAGCGGCGAATCACGGGCTGGAAGACCCACAAGTTATCAGCAAGGAGCGAGAAGGATTGCCGATTACGCCCAATATTTCTGTCGGGGCGGCTTTTCGATTGTCGGATTTAAATCGACGACAAAGTTCTGCTCCAGCAGACTAATAGCTTGAAACTTTTGTCCATTCCAAGTCCCAAAGATGGAGACTGTTTGTTTGGCTGCATAAAGTGCTAGTATATTGGAAGTTTGGGGATGGTATGTTATTTCCTGTACTTGATTTTTGGAGTCGATAAGAAGAATTTCGTTTCGTTGGAGTTGGATTTGAATATTTTGGAGTCGGCAGGGAAAATCAATCAGCCACGGATTTTTGCCTAGCGCTTGCGCAAAAAGTTTTTGCATTTCTGAAAAGTCAGTCAGGGTCGGGGGCAGATTACATTCGGAAGCCGGAGTCGAATCCGAAATCAGGACTCGACTAGGTAGCGTCGAAGGGTAGTAATAGACCTTTCCCGTGGCGCACAAACCGATGGGTAACGACTTAGAAAAGGATTGTTGCCGTCCCACAATAAACTCCAACTCTTGGATAAATCGGGCATCTTTTTCTGCCCAATACCACGTTTTCCGAAAGGCCAATTGCTCTTCTTTGCCAAAACTGTGTCCCAATACCAAAAAGGCTTGGCCGGTGGGTTCTGTGGCTAGGATTTCTTTTTTTGTGTATGATTTTCCGGCTTGCGCCAAAATTTCTGCTTGGATGGGCAAAGAGAATTGGTCGAGCCGGGAAAGACCTTGGGAAATCAAAAAGAGTTGGCCTATTTCCGCAAGGATAAGCTCAAACCAGTCTTCTTGCTCCTGAATAATAGGGGCAAAGCGCCGAATCCGGCGAGCTAGGCTGCCTAATTTGTGATCGACGAGTAAGGAAGCTAGATTTTCCCAGTAATCCGGTTTGGCGGTACTTAAATTCTGGATGCCATGACGAATCAAATCCACGAGCCATTGGTGCAAAATACCGGCACCTTGAACCATCAATTGAATTCTTTTTTCGGAAGACTTATTGGTTACCATTTCATTCGACTACGCGAACTGGTGGCGTGCGGTCCGCCTGTTTTGGGAGATGTGGGCTTTTCTTTAGTAAGCCCCAAAATTTTCAGAGTAGATTGAGCGGCATTTTGTTCCGCACTTTTTTTATTGAAGTCGTCAGCCACGCCGTATTTTTTACCATCGACAATGACAGCAATTTTAAAGCGGTCTCTTTTTTGGAGTTTGTATTTGGAGACGGTTCTAAATTCGATGGCTTTAGAATTCTTTTGAGACCATTCAAGCAACTGACTTTTGTAGTTGTCGTCGTAAGTCTCTAATTGGTGTATATCCAAATACTGCCGCAGAATCTTATTAACGATGAGTTTTTTACCTTTTTGGTAGCCCAATTCGAAGTAAATCGCCCCGACAAGCGCTTCAAAGGCATTGCCCAGCATAGATTGAGAAATCTTAGTATCGTTGTAGTATTCTAGGAGCTCGTCTAATTCCATTTGAGCCCCAATCTTATTGAGCGAATCTCTTTTGACGATTTTAGAGCGCATTTTGGTCATAAAACCTTCATCGCTTTCGGGATATTTCAAAAAAAGATATTCGGCAACGATAGCACTCAACATCGCATCGCCTAAGAACTCTAATCTCTCGTTATTGCGGAGTGAGTTGGCATTTTGGTTATGCGATGATTTATGGTAAAAGGCCAGTTTAAATAGATTGAGTCTAGCGGGTACAAAGCCCAGCATTTGATAGACCCTTCTGGCCAAGGCTTTATCCTTAGAGAAGTGGAGATTGTATATTTTATAAATAAATCTTAGCAAAATCTATCGGTTAAATTTTTCTAAAAATGATGGAGGCATTATGCCCACCAAACCCAAAAGTATTACTCATAGCAACATGAACGGGTTTGAACTGGGGTTTATTGAAAGTTAGGTTCAAATTGGGGTCAATATTGGGGTCGTCAGTAAAATGGTTAATAGTAGGAGGGACAAAGCTGTTTTTTATCGCTAAAACACAGGCAATTCCTTCGATAGCTCCGGCGGCTCCAAGTAAGTGTCCGGTCATGGATTTAGTGGAGCTGATATTCAAATCATAAGCATGGTCACCAAAAAGCTCAACAATGGCCTTGGTTTCCGCTATATCGCCCAAAGGTGTGGAAGTTCCATGAACATTGATGTAATCGACATCACTTAACTCAATTTTAGCGTCAGCAATGGCGTTTTTCATGACATTTCTGGCGCCAAGTCCTTCCGGATGTGGTGCAGTGATGTGGTAGGCATCTGCGGTGGCACCACTGCCTAAGACTTCGGCATATATCTTGGCACCGCGCGCCTTGGCATGTTCGTATTCTTCAAAGATTAAGGCGCCGGCTCCTTCACCAAGGATAAACCCATCCCGATCTGCGTCAAAAGGTCTAGAAGCTGTGGCCGGACTATCATTCCTTTCGGAAAGTGCTTTCATGGCATTAAATCCACCCATTCCTGTTTCTGAAATAGCGGCTTCGGAGCCCCCGGTGAGCATCATGTCCACTTTGCCTAAGCGAATCAAATCCAAGCTGTTGGCCATGGCATGAGAAGAGCTTGCGCAAGCGGAAACCGTCGCATAATTGGGCCCGCGAAATCCATATTTAATGGAGATAAGGCCTGCCGCAATGTCCGGAATCATCTTAGGAATCATAAACGGGCTGTATCTAGGCGTTCCATTGCCGGTAGCAAAGGCCGAAATATTATCTTGTAACGTCGTTAAACCTCCAATCCCTGCGCCCCATATTACGCCAACTCGATCTAGGTCTAAAGACTCTAAATCTAAATTCGCATCCACTACAGCTTGATTGGCTGCGGCTAAGGCAAATTGTGCAAAACGATCCATTCGTCTAGCTTCTTTGCGGCCAACAAGCGCATCGGCGTCAAAGTTTTTAACTTCGCAGGCAAATTTTGTTTTGAAATTTTCGGCATTGAATAAGGTGATATTAGCACACCCACTTGTCCCATTCAAGAGTGCTTGGTAGTACTCTTCAATGTTATTTCCTATTGGGGTAATTGTCCCCATTCCTGTTACAACAACTCTTTTCATCAACTATGACGTGATTTAGTAAGACCAAAAGTACATTAGAAAATACAAAATTCCCAATAAAATGTGGAAAAATTAATGCATGCCGCCCAAAAATATCATTTACCTATAGAACCCGTTATTCGTAGGTGCGAAGATAAAGCATATCTTCAATAAAAGCGAATAAAAATGCCCCTTTTTGTCGTGATATGTAGTCCGGGCTACCAAAAAAACAGCGGATAGAAAACTATCCGCTGCTCATTCGTTAAAATCTCAGGATATTAAGCATTCTTTTCAACGTAAGAGATGGCTTCTCCTACCGTTTGAATTTTCTCTGCTTCTTCATCCGGGATAGAAATATCAAATTCCTTTTCCAATTCCATAATAAGCTCGACGGTGTCGAGTGAGTCAGCCCCTAAATCGTTTATGAAGTTGGCTTCTGTTGTAACGTCTGCTTCATCTACTCCTAAACGGTCAATGATGATAGCTCGTACTTTTTCAGCAATGTTAGACATCTTATTCTAATTTTGTGATTAAATCTGGTGCAAAGAAACGTTAAACACAGGTTTTAACCAAAGGTTTCGGCATCTTTTTATTTAAGTATTTATTAACATTATTAGTTAATGCTTTGATAATGAGTTGGTTGTGCTCTATTTGCTGGGGTGATTTTTTTGGTTTTTGGGAAGTCGGGGGGGCGATTTTGGGGCTTGGAAAGGTTTTGTTGGTTTGGAAAGTTGAGAAAGTTGAAGAAGTTGATTCGCTCGCAGGCTTCGCTAGTTGATTATCAGCGGTTTCAGTTGAACAGTTGAACGATGAGTCTGCTCCGAAAAGTCGGGTTTTTGAAATAGCTTGGAAAGTTGCCAAATATTATTCTGGATACATGCCTTCTGTTCAATTGTTCAAGCGTTCAATCGTTCAACTGATTGCACATAACTAGTTGATTTCCAGCATCTTCGATTGAACAGTTGAACAGTTGAACGATTGAACAAAATCTCCAAACAGAAAAAATTTGGTAGTTTTGAATCAGAATACTTTTAGAAGTCAACTATCTGTGTCATGAAGATTTTTTGATTTAACCGTGCAATGGGCAAAAACCAAAGGGAAGAGGGATAAAATCCGCCTGCACCAACACTAAAAGCAGCCATTTTAGAATATTATGGGAAGATGTGTATTATAATAGCTACTTTTGCACATTTGAAATCAATAATCGAATAGAATGAGAATCGGTGGAAACCAAAAAACTAAAATAGTGGCGACAGTCGGGCCGGCTTCTTCAACGCTCGGACAGTTGAAGGCTTTAATTACGGCCGGAGTCGATACGTTTAGATTAAATTTTTCCCACGGAAAGTACGAAGATAAGCTGGCTATTATCGAGCGGGTGCAAAAGATTAATCGTGAAAATGATATTCATATTGGTCTATTGGCTGATTTGCAGGGGCCTAAATTGAGAGTTGGCGAGATAGAGGGGGACGGCTTGCGCTTGAAAAAGGGGATGATACTGACCTTTACGAATACGAAATGTGTCGGGAATGCTGAGCGAATTTATATGAGCTATCAGCAGTTTCCTATGGATGTGAATCCCGGAGATCGGGTCTTGGTGGATGACGGAAAGACCGTACTGAAGGTGAAAGAGACGAACCGTAAGGATGAAGTAAAATTGGAAGTGGTGTTTGGTTCTTTGTTGACATCCAATAAGGGGGTTAACTTGCCTGATACTGATGTTAGTTTACCATGCCTTACGGAAAAGGACTTGAAGGATTTGGAGTTTATTTTGACCCAGCCTTTTAATTGGATAGCCTTGTCATTTGTGCGCAAGCCGGAAGATATGCATGACTTGCGTAAATATGTGGATGCTGCCGGGCATCCGGCCAAATTGATGGCCAAAATCGAAAAACCACAGGCCGTCAAGAAAATCAAAAAAATAATTAAAGCTTCTAACGGGGTGATGATTGCCCGGGGAGATTTAGGAGTTGAGTTGCCGTTGGAGAAGTTGCCCGGGGTGCAAAAGAAGATAATAAAGCATTGTATCCAATGGGCTCGACCGGTGGTAGTCGCTACGCAGATGATGGATTCTATGATTGTCAATCCTTCTCCGACACGTGCAGAGATAACGGATGTGGCCAATGCTGTGTTGGACGGAGCGGACGCGTTGATGTTGAGTGGAGAGACGGCGGTCGGGAAGTTTCCTGTGCAGGTGATTAGGTATATGACACGGATAATCCGGGAGACCGAGAAATCATCGGGATATTTAGGGTTTAAGCCGAAGCCTATCGTTAAGTCTTCGCTATTTTTCTCTGATGTGGTTTGTTTTAATGCGGCTTTGACGGCCAATGAAATAGGTGCTGTTGGGGTGGCCGGTATTACAGTTTCCGGTTATACTGCTTTTAAGGTGTCTAGTTTTAGGCCGGAAGGACATATTTTTATATTTTCCAGCGAAGAATCTTTGTTGGGGGCTTTAAATATCTGCTGGGGGGTGCGTTGCTTCTTTTATGATAATTTCTCTTCTACGGATGAGACGGTGGAAGATATCAGCGGGATTTTGAAAGATAAAAAATTAGTCAAACCCGGAGATGCCATCGTAAATACAGGAAGTATGCCCATCCGCAAGAGACTAAAAACCAATATGCTGAAAGTAACCATTATTGAATAAGGCATTGTGGCGCAATAACCTACTTGGGCTTGGGTGCATCGGTGAGTTGATTCCGAAGGGTGTGGGTTTGGGAATAGTCGGATAATTTGCCTAATTTTATTCCGGAGGCATGGATTCTGTTCAATTGTTGAGTCTGCTCCTAAAAGTCGGGTTTTTGAAATGGTTGGGGAAATTGCTAAATTTTATTCTGGAAGCATGCTTTCTGTTCAATCGTTCAACTGATTCTCATAACCAATTGATTATCAATGGTTTCAGTTGAACAGTCAGGGTAAACGAAAGAAAATTTTTATAATATGTTAGCCTATGTGTGGACTATTTCTCACCCAAATTTTTGCAGTCTGAAGCCAAAAATTTGTAGCGTTTCTTAGTGTAAACTTAGTGTTATCTAAAGTGAACTTAGTGGTAAGGAAAAAATGTAATGCCTAACCACTAAGGACACGAAGTTGCCACTAAGAATTCACTAAGGTATTGATTGTCAACAAGTTAAATGCCGTCTTTTTGTGCAATTTTTTACTCCCGGTCTAAGATATTTATTATTTTTATATGGGCGCAGTCGGAGTTTGTCCCCATTAGACACTTTTCGATAATTTGTAATTGGCGCAAGTTTCCGGAAAAACATATAAACTTAGGCTCATGGTTTTTATTTAGTTTTT
>JALVCY010000223.1 GCA_027009605.1 Saprospiraceae bacterium | reverse complement strand
GCTTCGTTAGTTGATTCGCTGCGCTAGTTACAGAAGTTGATTCGCTCGCAAGCTTCGCTAGTTGATTCGCTTCGCTAGTTGAAAAAGTTGATTCGCTCGCAGGCTTCGCTAGTTGAAAAAGTTGAGACGTTTGTCTTTGGCTTCTTAGTTGAGACTGTCCCGATTACTATCGTGGATACGGACTTCGTGGTTGAGTGCTTCGCAGGTTGGGATGATTGGGTTTTTATGGTTTTTTTTGCTTCATTTTCGGTATTTGGGATTCTGCATTTGATATTTTGTTAGTTGAAAAAGTTGATGATTACCAAGAAAGAAAGAGAACAGCATAAATCAGTGGGAAAAAAGAGGTGAGTAGTGAGTAGTGAGAGATGAGTAGTGAAATGTGAGTGGTGAGAGATGAGTAGTGAGATGTGAGTAGTGAGAGATGAGTAGTGAGATGTGAGTAGTGAGAGATGAGTAGTGAGATGTGAGTAGTGAGAGATGAGTAGTGAGATGTGAGTGGTGAGAGATGAGTAGTGAGATGTGAGTAGTGAGAGATGAGTAGTGAGATGTGAGTAGTGAGAGAGATTAAGTTGGAATCTGCGAGAATATATTGTAAAAAAATAAATATGTGTGTTTTTTGAAAAAAAGGAGAAATAGTTGGTTTGGTAAAAAATTAACGCTTATCTTTGCAATCCCTTAAATGAAGGGGGTTATATCGCGGGGTGGAGCAGTTGGTAGCTCGTCGGGCTCATAACCCGAAGGTCGTTGGTTCAAGTCCAGCCCCCGCTACTATCAAAAGCCTTGACAATCAGTTGATTGTTGGGGCTTTTTTTTTGTTGGTTTCGGCCTTAATTTTGACTCACTGAATGTACCGCATTGGCTTGATGCCATTCAACTCCAAAAAGTTGGAAGTTAGAATTTGCTTCTGCGACAACAAAATTTTATTTGGTTTCTTGTAACTATTTAGGTACCCACTATTTTGGTCAAAAAATGCCCTTTTTGCGCCTGTTTTTGCTAAAATTTTCTCACGTAGTAGGGACGCACGGCCGTGCGTCCCTACGTCAACATACACAAAAATGCCTATTTTTTGCCTTAAAATAGGAGCACCTAAACAGTTACGGTTTCTTTATGATAACTAGTGCGACCGGAACAAGGTGTCGCCCCGTTGGGGTTTCCTGTATCATCGTTTATGGAGAAAACTTAAAGTTCCATCAAAATTTGGCCTTTTTCGACAGAATCTCCTTCTTTTACCAGGATTTTGGCAATGATGCCGTCGGTGGGGGCTTTGATGATGTTTTCCATTTTCATGGCTTCCAAGATGAGTAGTGGGTCGTCCTTTTGGAAAGCATCTCCTTCTTTGTAATTGATTTTGAGTACGAGACCGGGCATAGGGGCTTTGATGTCCTTGACTTCGATTACTACGTCTTTGCTCAATCCCATCCGCTCAATGAGTTGGGCATAACGGTCATCGATGGCTACGTCGAAGGCTTCGCCGTTGACGGTTAGTTGCATTTGCCGGTTGGGATAGTCAAGGGAAATTAGATGGATATGATAAGAAATACCGTCTTCGAGCACTTGCCAATGATTTTTGTCGATGGAAACGATATCCAATTGCGCAAGCGTTTCCGGAAGGACTTCAAAGGAGCGGTTCTCGTTGATTTTTATGACAAAAGGATTGGGCATAAGATTAATGATTAATTTGTTGGAAGCCTGCATTTGCCGTGCAAAACAACCCAAGGTGAGCAGACAAAACCAATTTCGTCTAAGAAGACGGCAAATTTATCTAACAAATCCAACTTTATCTAATTTTTTACCGATTTTTATGACTTATAGACACAAATCAGTTTGGTTTGTGTAGAAGCCCGGCTCGCCCAAAAAGAACTAAAGATGAATCTAATAGATATCACCAAAATGGCCTACGCTAATGTGCGAAGCAATTTGCTTCGGACTTTGCTGACTATTTCCATTATAGCGATTGGCATTATGGCCTTGGTCGGTATATTGACGGCTTTGGATGGGATTACTTATGCTTTGAGCAATAGTTTTTCGGGGCTGGGCGCTAATTCTTTTGAGATTACCCAAAAGGTCGAAAAAGGCAATGGCCCCCACGGTCGGCGAGTGGGTGACCCGATTTCTTATCGACAAGCGACTTCTTTCAAAAAAAGATATACCGCTAATGCTCGTGTGGCTTTGTCCATGAATTGTACATTTAGAGCTTCCGCAAAATATAAAAACAAAATATCGAATCCTAATGTCCGGGTGGTTGGCATTGATGAAAATTATTTTTATGTCAATGGAAAATCTGTAGAGCACGGCCGGATTTTTTCTTCTACCGAAATGAAAAACGGAAGCCACAAAGCCATCATCGGGAAAGATATTGTTAAAACCTTATTTAACGGAAAAGACCAAGTCGCCTTGGGGAGCTTCATTACGGTCAGTGACCTAAAGTATAAAGTGATAGGCATTATGGAATCCAAAGGCGCAGGTATGGGAGGCGGTGGTGATCGTGTGGTATTTGTGCCTTTGTCTGTTGGGAAAATGGTGTATGGCGACCCTAGGGGCGGATACCAAGTCGTGGTGCGGGGAAAAGAAGTTACCGAAATGAACCAATCTATTGCGGACGCGCAGGGTCTTTTCCGCAAGGTCAGACGGCTTCGAATTATGGATGATGATGATTTTGAGATACGCAAGGCAGATGCCATGATTGCCAAACTGGAGGAGAATACTTCTACTTTGCGAATTGCTACGGTCTCCATCGGGCTGATTACCTTGCTGGGAGCGGCCATCGGCTTGATGAATATTATGCTGGTTTCGGTGACGGAACGAACGAAAGAAATCGGAATCAATAAGGCATTAGGCGCAAGAAAAGCAGATATCAGAAAAATATTCTTAATGGAAGCGCTGATTATCGGTCAGTTGGGCGGCTTGGTAGGGATTATTCTGGGTGTGCTCGTTGGGAATATAGTTCCCCAAAAAATGGGTGGGACGTTTTTGATGCCTTGGGGCTGGCTGTCGTTGGGGATTGTGCTATGTCTGGTCGTTGGGGTGCTCTCCGGATACTATCCTGCTAAAAAAGCGGCTAATCTGGATCCTATTGAGGCTTTGCGGTATGAGTGATTTTTTGGTCTTTGGTCTTTTGGGCGCACCTGTGGTGCTTTTGGTCTTTGGCTTGGGTAGTGGTTTGTTTTTGGCTTATTGCAGGATATTTGACTTCCGTGGTTGAGAGAGTTGAGAGAGTTGATTCGCTTCGCTAGTTGAAGAAGTTGAGATGGTCGCCTTCGGCTTCCTGGGTTGAGACTCGTCCCGATTACTATCGTGGATGCGGACTTCGGGTTGAGAGCTTCGCAGGTTGAGACGATTTGGGGTTTTGTTTGGGATTTTACTCATTATATGATATTTGGATTTCTGTTTGGTTTTTTAGTTGAGAGAGTTGAAGAAGTTGATTCGCTCGCCGGCTTCGCTAGTTGAGAGATTTGGGTTTTTGATTGGGATTTTACTTCATTATTCGATATTCGGCATTCTTCATTCGATATTCTTTTAGTTGGGAAAGTTGATTCGCTCGCAGGCTTCGCTGGTTGATTCGCTTTTCTTAAATTGTTGAGTTTACTCCTAAAAGTCGAGAGTAGTGGTTTGTTCTTGTGTCCACAAAATTTTATTTTGATTCTTTATGATAACTAGTGCGACCGAGACAAGGTGTCGCCCCTACGGGGCTTTCAGGTATCGTGCGATATTGTCTGTTACAAAGGTGTCGCCCCTACGGGGCTGACAACAGAGAAAATAGCCCAAATACCCATACCTGAGTCCCATCGGGGCGACATCTTTGTAAGACTAACAATTGTTGTTTGAAAATAATTATTCCCCAAAAGTCCTTTTTTTCCATTATCTTTGTTTTTTAAATGGAGTTGCTTAACTATAACCTTTAATCAGGCTTTCAAGCCTACTATTCTAGATAGTT
>JALVCY010000222.1 GCA_027009605.1 Saprospiraceae bacterium | reverse complement strand
TCAACTAGCGAAGCGAATCAACTAGCGAAGCTTGCGAGCGAATCAACTTTCTCAACTAGCGAAGCGAATCAACTTCCTCAACTAAAAACCAAACAGAATGAAGAATGCAGATTTAAGATTTAAGAGTGAAGAGTCAGAAACCAACCACCACACAAGCCAAAGACCAAAAGCGCCCAAGGCGCGCCCCAAAGACCAAAGACCAAAAATTTTCCTCCCCACCCAACCATTTGCCCTCTAGCTTCGTGATAGGGATGAAAACCTATTCGTCTAATCAACCCACTCAATTATGAAAAAGATTACACTCATCTTCCTTATCATTTTTTCGGCCTATTACTCAGGTACGAGCCAATGCGACCCTCCATCTGTCAGTATCATTGCAGATGGAGACTCCACTCTCCAAGCGGAAGTATTCCCCAATTCAGCAAATAGCTTCTCATGGAGTAATGGCGCTACAAGCCAAACCGTCACCAACTTATCTCCGGGGTCATATTGCGTAACGGTAGGAAACAGTATTGGCTGCACCACCAGAAAATGCGCCACCGTACCGATGACTACCTGTAGCGTTGACATTGACTACTACCCGCCCACTTCCCAACTAAGTGCTTCCGTTACCGGCAACTTTCCAATTAGCTATTCTTGGAACATTGATGGAAATACTAGCAATAATCCGCAGGTTGATTACACACCGGGTAGTATCTATTCTTTAACCATTACGGATGGCACAGGATGCACTTCTAGTATTGATTATGGTTGTTTTCCGGAAGGCATTACCTTTACGTCCCAACAGCAAATTGATAGTTTTTCCATCAATTACCCCGGCTGCACAACGATAGAAGGCCCTGTCCAGATATTTGACATAGACACCATATTGACGTCCCATTCCATTACCAATCTAAACGGATTAGCTCAAATCACCAAAATGAAGGATGACTTATTCGTCAATGTTGTACCCCACCTGCATACGGCTAATGGGCTCAACAACCTAACAGGCATTGGAGGTCGATTGTATCTTAGAGGCAATTCATTTGATGACCTACTTGGATTTGAAAACATCACCACCATCGGCGGAGACCTAATCATTGACCTTCAACAAGAATTGGTCTCCGTCCGGTTCCCCGGCTTAACTCATATCGGTGGCGCACTGAATATTATGGAGAACACGTCCATTCAAGACTTAGATGGCCTGTCCAATTTACAAAGTATCGGTAGTTATCTACGCATTTTTCACAATCAAAACCTAGCGAGTCTTTCGGGGCTGTCTTCCCTAACGAGTATCCATGGAAAACTTAACATCATTGCCAATGGAAATAGTCTAGTCTCTTTAGTTGGGCTGGAAAATATCGACCCACACTCCATTAAATCCCCGGTATCCGGCCAAAAAGACTTGACCATATCAGCGAATCAGGGTCTGTCCAATTGTGCCATTCAGTCCGTTTGCGGGGTCTTATTTCTTCCAAATAAAACCGTTACCATCTCAAACAATAAAGCCGGCTGTAATGAAGCTTCTGAAATTAATTGCAGCGAGGTCGGAGCAGGCGGAGTCGTGTACTATGACGCTAACCAAAACGGACAACGAGATTCCGACGAATATGGAATTAGCGGTCAACACATCCACTCTTTACCTTCCGGTTCAAACTTCCTCACTAATGCAAGTGGACAATACTTCCAAGCTTGTCAAGCCGGTGAAGAGTACACCTTTTCTTGGAATCCAAATCCTAACTGGAACTTGACCTCTTCTCCCGCCTCGTACACTTTCACTTACACACCGGGCGATCCGGCCAACCAAACCAAAGATTTTGGGATTTTCCCTGCATTTACCGGTCACATTATAAATGCGTCTATCGCCTCCAACCAAACGAGATGCAATGAACCTGTCGATTTTTTCTTAAATGTAAAAAACGAAGGCACTTTTACTGAAAATGGACAGGTATCTCTTTCGTATGAACCTAACATCCAATACCTCTATGCATCCCCTGTTCCGGATATCGTCGATACTGTGAACAAGCTTATTATTTGGAACTATTCAGATTTAAACCCTTGGCAGACACTCAACTATCAGCTGACTTTCCAAATGCCTCCGGCTTCAACACCTGTTGAATGGGCCAGCCTAACAGAATCTGTCTTTTATGAAAATTCCGATTCCCTAGTCCAAGCAGCACAAGTGCTCTACTATTCCCCCATCCATTGCTCCTTCGACCCCAATGACAAGCTCGTCAACCCACCGGGAATCAATGAAGAGCATTTTACGCTAAAGGATCAAACGCTGACCTATACGATTCGTTTTCAAAACACGGGAAGCACTTATGCAAAAGATATTTTTTTGAAGGACACTTTAGATAGTCATTTGGATTGGACATCATTCAAAGTGCTGAATTCCAGCCATGAAGTTCAAACTTCTATTTCGCCGGAAGGCTTGGTGACTTTCCTTTTCAGAAATATTTACTTGCAAGACAGTTCTCAAAGTCTTACTGCAAGTCAAGGTTTTGTCACCTACTCTATTGCTCCTAAAAGTGACCTTCCGGAAAATACAGTCATTAACAATACAGCGAATATTTATTTTGATTTCAATCCGGCTATTGTCACTAACACGACCACCAACACTTTGGTTTCACAACTTCCGGTTGCCGTCCAAGAAGTATCAGCCCCCACAACTTTTACCCTTTATCCTAACCCGACTTCCGATAAATTTTATATCTTGTTGGACAATTACGATAAAGCCGATGAGTTGGATTTAATCATTACAGACCTTACGGGAAAAATAATCCAAACACAAACTACTCAGTATCAACGAATTACCCCCGTACAAGCTGATAATTTTCCGAAAGGAATGTATTTTATCAGTCTTCAGAACCCTAAAACCGGGGCTATTTTACACACCCAAAAGTTGGTCGTAGAATAGTCGTTCGCAGCGGTGTGATATACACAGGACAAATTGGCTCGCCGGTTTGGATTGTGTATATCCTACACCTTCTAACCACATTCCTAGCAGTACAAACATACATGCCCATAGATTCTAATTTATATCAATCTTGCCTACGGGGAGACCGAAAAGCGCAATATAAATTGTACCGAAAATATTTCGATGTACTCATGGGCATTGCCGTCCGGTATAAAAAGAATCCGGAAGAGGCTAGAGCCATGGTCAATGCAGGGTTTTTAAAGATTTTTTCCAATTTGGTATCCTATGCCCCTCCGACACCTTTTGAAGCATGGATCCGGCGCATCATGATTAATACTTTGATTGATGACTTCCGTAAAAATCAAAAGGAGAAGAGCATCGTCCAACAGACCGACTTTTCGGAAGCAAATGGAATGGATTATGGCTTTAATTTTAACGATGCAGAACAGTTGCTCCACATTCAAGCGCTCGAGGCAATGATTCTAGCCCTCCCCCCCATGACCCGAAATGTATTCAACCTTTATGCTATTGACGGATTCAAGCACCGGGAAATTGCCGACCTTTTGCTCATTAGTATCAATACTTCCAAGTGGCACTTGGCACATGCCCGCAAAAAACTAGTGGCTATGCTCCAAGCGGAATTGCACCCGACCGTTACACATCAAAAAAAAGAAAGCAATGCACAATAAACTAGATCAATTTTTTAAGCGCAAGCTCAAAAACAGATCATTTGAGTTTGAGGATGCCTACTGGGCCGAGATGGAACAATTGCTGCCGGCCAAAAAGGAAAACAAAAAACCTTGGCTTTGGCTAATGCTTGTCTTTGGGGGCATTCTTTTCATGACCTATTGGATGCTTTTGCCTGATGAAGCGGCTTCAAAACAGCCCATTTCCCACAAACAGGAGAATCCGCAGAGCCAGTCTTCCACAATAGCCCCGCCCAATCAAATCGATGAAAATACCGAGCCCGCGACGGCTAACCTATCCCGGCCAACCCCGGCAAAGCACCAACCCGGCAAAGGCACTCTCCATCCGACTCAACAGGGTA
>JALVCY010000221.1 GCA_027009605.1 Saprospiraceae bacterium | reverse complement strand
ACGATGCCAATTGGGGTAAGATGATGACTGCCGGTAATGGCAATTTTAGGGAGCGCATCACTCCGTTTTTTGACGAATATCCCCAAGAAGACTTATTGGCTTTTGTCGAAGATGCTTTGTTGGATGATGACGACCAAGTCGTGTCCGGTATCGGGCGGGAAGCTATTTTTGTGACGGCTAAGACGGTGATTGATGTGTTGAGCTAATGTAACGGCGACTTTAGTCGCCAAGTTCACGAGGTGATAACTTTCCAAAAGTGGAGCTTGCTATGATAAAGTATGCTATTGCCAAGCTTCCAAATTTTATTCTGTTTGGAGATTTTGTCCAATTGTTCAGTCGAAAGTACTGGTAATCAACATGTTGGTGTTCAATTAGTCCTTCGGACGTTCAATTTGCCCTTCGGGCGTTCAATGGCCTTCGGCGTTCAAGGGGTACGCTCTTGGCTGCCTAGCCTTAAGACCGTTAACCCATTGGTTTTCAAGGAGCAATATCTCTTGGCTGCCTTCCTTTGACCTTTGACCCTTCACCTTTGACCTTTAACTACCTTTCACCTTTGGCTCTTCACCTTTGACCTTTAACTACCTTTCACCTTTGACCCTTCACCTTTGACCTTTAACTACCTTTGACCTTTGACCCTTCACCTTTGACCTTTAACTACCTTTGACCTTTATTGCTACCTACCCGTTAAACCGTTGAGTCCACTCTGAAAAGGCCACTCCGTCAGAAATTAAAGCGATGAACAAAATTTTTTTTTTATGATACATAACTTTCCAAAAGTTTTAAACTTTTGGAAAGTTTAAAAAAGAAACCAAATAAAATTTTGTGGACACAAGAACAAACCACAATGTCTGACTTTTCGGAGTAAACTCAACTTTTGGAAAGTTCAAACCCACCCGGTCAGTCAAATTGAATATCCTGAATAATATCCGTTAAGCCAAACCGGAAGAGCGTATCCCAAATAATTTCTCCATCTTTGTAGCGCATGGCTTGGATGGCATTTGCTGAATTAGGAATGGCCTTCATGGTGAAGTCCGCATCGGCCTGCACGACCTTTTGGTCGAGGTAAAGGGGAATACTGCTTAGGTTGTTAGGGGGGCAACGATTGGCTAGTATGTTATTGATGCTGTTGACCACCACTTTTATAGAATCAGCAGATTGTATTTTGGTGTGAATCATCAAAAGGGGTTGGGCGGGGTTGCTTGTTAAGTCAATATCCACATCGTGTTTTTGGATATTGGCAGAAGAGCCGGAGCAGTTGTCAGGTAAAACGGCAAGTAGAAGATAGTTATATTTGGAGGTGACATATCTGATATTTCTTTGGCCATTTGCATCTGTATAGAAGGTGTCGATTAGACAACCATAGTTGCCTTGGAAGAGCAACGGATCGTCATTGAAATCCGAAGAACCAAAGAGTCCTATTTTTGCGAAAGCAACGGGTGTTCCATCATCATCATGGACAAACAATCTGATTTTTCTAAGGCCGGGTTCCGGAGCCGGTACATGTTTGCAATGAGACATAGACTGACTGCCAAAAAGCGCCAAGGATAAAAAAACAATAAGAGCAATATTTTTAAAACGCATAACCAATTTTTAGACCTAGTGAGAAATAAGCTTCTTGTTTGTGTTCTTGAAATTCATCAAAGATTCCGTCGGTTTTAGGGATTTTTTTGTAGCGTGGCCACGAATTTTCACAAACATGATGGAGATATTGGTAGTCGGGGTGACTGTACTTGAATTCATCGTAGGCAACAAAAAGATCTAGTCTAAGTCGCTCAGTAACAGGTAGATTGATGCCATATCGTAATCCATAAATCATTTGGGTGCGGGTGACATCTAAGCTTCTGTTTTCTGTTTGGAGACACCGGCAAAGCTCGTTAGATGTTGTTGGTTCTGCTTCGACACAAACATTTCGCGAAAGCCGGAGTGGTGATGAGCCGGCTGCTACTCGAGCCCCTAAATAATTAATTCTATTGCGTCCGAAATACACTTTCCCAATGCCGGAAATGAAAAAATTAGCTTTGTTGGGTGCCAGCCGGACATGGATAAAATCAATGCTTTCAACCAGCGGGTCAAGGCTTTTGTTTAGATAATAATTGAGCTCGGACTCAAACCCAAATCTAAAAAAAGGACGGTAGCTGACCGATAGCTGAATAGATGGAGTTTGGTACGTTAGCCTAGTTAGGTCAATCAAAACGGCCCAAGGCCTATTGGTGATATTGTAGGCTAGATTCGTAGGGTTTTCTATCGGAGTAAGTGTGGAGTCCGCTTGCGCAAAAAGGGTTGACCAGCCAAAAGATAAAAAGAAAAACAGGGCGTATTTAAAGGTATTGCTTGGGTGTAAAAAACACATCTTAGATTGTATTAAAAATATCAAAAAATAGTAAAAAAGCACCCTTACTGTTGTGCACAAAGGTAGGTTTATTAAATTAGAAATACAAGACCACAACTGTTAAAGTTTGTTCAAGAAAAAAAGCCTGCACGAAAATAACGTGCAGGCCTTTTGTAGGAGAAAGAAGACGGGGTTATTGGATAATCATTTTCTTCGTAATCAGGCCTTCTTGAGTTTTCATATTGACAAAGTAAATCCCGGCCGGTAGGTCGGCTTTGTCAAAAGCGATTTTTTGAGTGCCTTGGGCGGAGCCCTTAAATAAAGGTTTAATCAATCGCCCATTCTCAGAGAAAAGTGTGACTTGTACTTTTTTCCCGGAAGGGTTGATAAAGGTAATTTCCGCATGGTCGGAGACCGGATTCGGCGAGATGAGTAAATGGTTCTCCGGAATCGTTTCGGTATGTGTTAAGTCGGGCCCTGTTAACTCGGAAGTATTAACGGTCCAAATGCCCCGTCCATGGGTGGCTAAGACGATTTGGTCGTTAACAATTCGCATAGCCCAAATGCTGACCGCCGGCAAGCCATTATTTGCGTAAGCCCAAGATTCCCCACCGTCCAATGATTCAAAGAGACCGATTTCGGTACCTACCCAGATGCGATTTGTGTCAAAAGGCATGACCAAAAGGCATTGCGTGGCCACATCCGGAAATCCATTAGAGCTGGTATCTGTTTGTGTTACAAAACCTGAAATATCTGTCCAAGTGGAGCCCCAATCTGAAGTCTTTAATATTTTGGGGCCGTTGGCTTGAGAGAAAAGCGCATAAGCCGTAGCCGGATTGGTTGGATGGGTGGCCAGTCCGGTGACACGTCCCATGGTCATTTGGGTATAATTAGCGGTTTCTGTCCAAGTTGCTCCTTTGTCTTTGGATACGGCGATTCGAGAATTGCTACTGATTTTTGACCCCGACCAAACTACATTGGCATCCGAAAGCCCAATCGCAATAGGAGGTCCAAAAAAGGTGAACTCCCAAGAATCGGGCATCTGCAAAATCTCCCAGCTGTCGCCAAAATCCGTGGACTTGATGAGTCCTTCATCGGAGCTGACAAAGACTAGGTTAGGGTCTAGTTGAGAAGAAGCGATTCGAGTAATGAAAGGGCCATTAGATTCAGGTAAATATACAGATTGCCAGCTGACTCCTCCATCTGTACTTTTGTAAATATTGTTGTATTGAGAAGACTCCAAAACCTGGTTGGTGTCTGCATAATTCCAAGCCGCTTCAAATCCATCCCCACTCGGAGCAGATGCCCACTTGCCTTCAGTTGTCCAGTTGACAGGCGAAACCCAAGATCCATTGTCTTGAGTACCGCCAACATACCGGTCTGCCCCATTCATCTTGTCCACCCCATAAAATTGGGAGACAATGTATCCATCCGAAGTAGGGTAGTTTCCACCTTGGTTGAATGCGTCACCGGTTTGTCTGAAAGTCTGGCCACTGTCACTTGAAAAAGCAACGCCGCCATCATTGCCATTTAGGACATAGAATTGGCCGGTTGCTTCATCGATAGGCAAAAGGGTCAGGTTGTGGTGATCCACATGGACGCCTTTGCTGTCGCCGGAAAATTCATAATAGCCATCCGCAATATCCGTAAAGTCGGCTTCGAGCCCTTGGACGGTGCCTACATTATATTTTAGGTGGGCATTGGGGAATGTCGTCTCATCTCCACTATAGGATGCCACTTTTTGCAAATTGAACTGATACTGTGCCTTATAGACATTGTTATTGCCGGAAATAATGGGATTGGCAATGGTGTCATAGTCAAGAATGTTGATGAGTACAAGGTCTTGACTATTGTCGCTGGTGGCTTCCGCAAAAGTCCATTTTCCATCTTCGTTGACATCTACAAAAGATAAAACGAGTTGTTTGTTGTTTTCGGTATCCCAAGCTTGGAAAGGCACGTCGATAAAGTCCCCATAACTTATTTGGAAGGTGTTGGGGTTAAAAGTTAATAAGTGTGCTTTTTGATGAATGTTGGGGCCAAATCTAACTTCTACATTGATTAGGTCATCTTCAGTTGTTTGGGGGTCTAGGAATAGCTGATTGAGCAATGTTTCCGCAAGGCCAAATGGTAGGGCAGGAATGTCACTATTGGGGACTTCTTCTAAAAAGGTAGTTGTGTTTTCAACCGATGTAAGTTGTGTGACGGCTTGATTGTTCGTGCCGATTTCCAATTGAAGAATAGAGCCTGAACCGGCCACCCAGACTTTGTTTTTGTCAAAGGGATGAGCCGCAATGGCGTTGTCGTACCAGCCTTGACCACCTAGCCATTGGGGTTGTGACGTTGTATTAAATAGTACACGGTTGGCGGTTGTTAAAGAGTCTCTGGAGACATAAAGGATAGATTCTTCGCCTTTTTCGCAAGCCACAAAGATTGTCCCCGGATCTTTGGGTGAGACAGACATCTCCATTCTAGCAATTCCATCTTGTGCAGCATCAAAGACTTGTGTCCAAGTGTCGCCGGCATCTGTAGATTTTAGAATGCCTACTGAATTGACTGTGGCATACTGAACATTAAAATTACCCGGGGTGAAAACGATTTGTTGGATGGGCGCATATTGAGTGACATGTTTTTCGTCCCAAGTTAACCCACCATCCGTGGACTTGAAAATAAAAGATTGTTCGCCATTGGTGTAATCTAATTTGGAAGTAACGGTACTGACGACCAACTCATTTTCATTATTCGGATTGACAATGATTCTTAGGACGTTGCCAAATTTTTTGTTGCCGGCAGTAGGAGATAGTACCGTCCAATTTTGCCCTTTGTCCTCGGACTTCCAAATGCCACTTCCGTTAATCATCAAGCCATCAAAACCTTCACCGGTGCCCACATAGATGATGTTGGGATTGTGCGGGGAGACGGCAATGGTTGAGGTGGCTAAGTTGGGTAAGTCGGGCGTTAAATTAGTCCAAGAATCCCCTGCATCTTCGGTTTTCCAGACTCCACCGCCTACACTTCCCGCATACCAAGAGTGATGCTCCGAATCAGAAGGGTCAAAGGCGAGTCCCCGTGTTCGGCCACCGACATTATACGGGCCGCGTTCTACCCAAGCAATTGGGCCTGTCCGAAATTGGACGCTGTTAGCGGCTTTTTGAAACTCCTTGTAAGTGTATCCGGCCTCATACTCCGGATAGGACAGGTCATCTCTAGTGCGAATATAATGCTCGATTCGGGCAAATTTAGCCGGGCCGTCAAAATGTTGATAGGCTTGGAGCTTAAATCCATGGTCTCGATTGGCCGTGCTTAAGTTGTCCTTTCGGAAATCAAATTTTTGGAAATAAAAAAAGGCCGTAAAGCCAATCGCCAAAAAAGCAATCAATTTAATTGTTTTAGTCATTTTACTTTGTTTTAGTGTGTTTTTTGACATTGTAGAGGTACAATGGCTTTTTCTTGTTGGTGTGGATGTCTTTCGGTCTTCCGACCAAAGAGTAAACTTCGATGATGTCATTGGTTAGCCATTTGATTTGGCCACCGGGCACGGTATCTTCAAATAGTAGTTTTTGCGTCCGGCTGTCATAGACAGCAAAAGAAATGGTAGGAAACGGAGAATGGTTTATGGCTTTTTTCTTTTGGATGAAGACATAATCCTTTGTTTCGTTCCATTGGAGCGTATATTTTTCATGATATTTTTGTTGCGCTATTTTTTCAATCTTTTGTTCGGGGCTTAGCGATTTTGTTTTGCATCTGTGGCAAGAGAAGAGTACGAGGACACTAAGAGCTATTAAGATGTATTTCATTTTGAAGGTTTTTGAGCAAAGAAGAAACCAAAACACCAAAGATAATGCAAGCTGTCTATTTGATTCAATGCTTTATGCGTTTACCTAGGCAGACGATTCACAAACGTTTTTGTTATTGCCGGATTGCGAAAATAGCGCTTTTTGTTTAAGTTGACTTCTGTAAATATTTTGTTTGCTACTTTTTTGCATTTCTGGAAGCTACTTTCTCGCAGATTCAATTCCCGCAGATATGCGCAGATTTTTTCCCGCAGATATGCGCAGATTTAATTTCCTGCAGATATACGCAGATTTAATTCCCGCAGATTTTCGCAGATTTAATTCCCGCAGATTTTCGCAGATTCCTACTTACTCATCTCTCACCACTCACCACTCACCACTCACCACTCACCACTCACCACTCACCACTCACCACTCACTTTTCCCGCTGACATTTCTTCTTTAGGACACCTTTTGCCCCTTGTGTTACCAACGCAAGCCCACACCGGCAGAAATATATTCCGCATCAATCAAATGTGCCTTCATGTGCAAGGCAAGAAACGGCTTGAGTCCTTTTTTGCCGAAAGGTGTGAAAAGGTATTTTAAGTTGAGTTTGTTGTAGAAGGTATTGTAGGTATGTTTGTTGTAAGGAGCAAGGTAAACGCCTAATTGGGCGCCGAAACCTACATGCCCATAGGTGAATTCATGTCCGCCAAATATCATTAATCTCCGGCCGGTATCTTTCGTTTTCTTTTCATCAAACTGCTCTAAGAATTTGAAAAAATTATAAACAGAATAACTGTATTCATATTCCATCCCAAGAAAGGAAGTATTGCCTTCATTCTCGTTGAAGCTAGCTGCTATAGCCAAGTTGTAAATCGGATATTTAGGCCCGCCAACCGTGATGTATTCTTGCCGGGCGATAGATGCTTCCGCAAAAAATCCCCATTTCCGGAAGTCTGCTTTTTGGGTAGGAAAACGGTAGTCTTCTGCCAAGACCGGAGTCGGGGCATAGTTGAAGCCAAGCACCATTGCCGGGACATTGAGCCCATAATTAGGGATTTGGGAAGTGCCGTTGGAGAAGTGCGAGAAGCTAATGCCTGCCGTCCAGTTCCATTGTGGTTTCCAAGCTTTTTCTACATAGAACCGGAATGAGGTGTAGTTGTTTAGGTGAGAGCCGATGGCGTTGTGTCTAGGATGGGTGATGGGGTCGTAATGTGTTGATAACCAGCCTATTCCCATGCCAATAGTGGTGCGTATTCTCCAGTTTTTTTTGTTCTTTAAGTTGAGCGTGATATTAGGTAATAAACCGAAAGCATGCCCTAGTTGCTTGTAGCTGCTAAACCTAAAAAAAGCCGTTTCGATACCTACTTGTGGGAAGTGTTGCCGGGCATGCCAGTCTTTAGTCCCATAAGTTTGGTATTGAAAATTAAATCCAATTCCTTCAGATATACCGGAATTGTCAATGGTTAATTTTTTAGTATGTTTGGTGATAAATCCCGTGTGTAATGTCGGCGAAATAGACCAGCCCTTTCTCATTTGCGCAAGCAAAAAGAAGGGCGCACCAAGCGTTAATAAAAAAACAAAAATAATTTTTAATCTCATAGGTTTTGGCTTAAAAATAAGGCGGTTTTTTGGATGTCATCGCTAAAAATCCGGTCTTGGTGGATAATCGGAACAATCTTTCGGTACTCCGCTAATTTTTTTAATAATACTTTAGAAGTTTTTTGCTCTCTGAAGGTGATGGCTTGGGATGCGGTGAGCCATTCGATGGCAATAATATTTTTAATATTTTCGATGATTCGATAAAGTTTTGTACCTGCATTAGCTGCCATACTGACATGGTCTTCTTGGCCATTAGATGATGGAATGGAATCCGCAGAAGCCGGTGTGCAAAGTTGTTTGTTTTGGCTTACGATAGAGGCCGCTGTATATTGTGGAATCATGAGTCCGGACATGACACCCGGGTTATTGGCCAAAAAAGCGGGTAAGTCCCGTTGTCCGGAGATAAGCAAGTAGGTTCTCCTTTCGGAAATACTACCCAATTCGGCAAGGCCAATAGCTAAGTAGTCCAAAACCAGAGCCAAGGGCTGTGCATGAAAATTGCCGCCGGATAAGATTTGGTCTTCTTTGACAAAAAGATTGGGATTGTCGGTGACGGAATTTATTTCTGTGGTAAATATTTTTTCGGCATGTAGCAGGGCATCGTAGGTCGCTCCATGCACTTGTGGGATGCAGCGAAAAGAATAGGGGTCTTGAATGGCCTTGTTTTTTAACTTAGCAATTTTGCTGGTTTTTAGGATGTTTCGGACGGCTTTAGCTGTTTCTATTTGACCTTGGTGGGGGCGGATGGCGTGTAGCTTGGGGTCAAAAGGAGAAAGATTGGCATCAAATCCATCCAAGGACAAAGCGGCTGTATGATTGGCGATATTCCACCATTTTTTGCCCATGTAGGTAGCCCAAACGGAGTAGGCTAATGAGAACTGAGTCCCATTTAGAAGAGCCAAACCTTCTTTGGCATGGAGTTTCATGGGCTTTAGTCCCATTTTTTTTAGTGCTGCTGCAGCCGGCAGAGTTTGACCCTTGTATTTGACTTTGCCTAGCCCCAAAATAGGCAGACTCATGTGTGCTAACGGAGATAAGTCTCCGGAAGCGCCCAAACTGCCTTGTTGATAGATGATAGGAATCAAACCGGCATTGTAAAAGGCGACTAGCCGCTCCACCAGTTTTAGGCGTACACCGGAAAACCCGAAGGATAAACTCTTGATTTTGAGCAGCATAATGATGCGGACAATATCGTCGGGGACAGTCTCTCCGGTACCGCAGGCATGGGATTTGACTAAGTTTTCTTGAAGTTGGCTGAGCTGGTTGTTTTCGATTCTGATTTTGTATAATGAGCCAAAGCCGGTATTGATTCCATAAAAAGCTTTATCGGTTTCCTTCAATTTTTTATCGACGAAGGCTCTGGATTTTTGGATGGCTTTTTTGGCTTGCGCCGAAATTTTGACCGGAATATGATGAATGGCAGCTTCTGCCACTTGATTGAGTGTCCAATTAGATGTAGAACAGACTAAGGTGCGCATGCGAATTTATTTTTGTTTTGTGCAGAGTCCTCTTTAGTTGGCCATTTGTGGTTGCTAAGATCCGACTATGTAAAAGTCAAAGTTTTTTTGCGAAAGCTAGTCCGCAAAAGTCGGCCAAAGTTAGGTAAAGCCGTAGAAATAAGCAGAAAATTGTGTTAATTTGTATTAAATCCCGTTAATTTTTGGTTAAATGCCAAAAGATTACTTTCATTGCAGTTCATTCCGATATATATTTGGAAAGAAGGCACCAAAATGTTGATTTTATTAACAGATAGTTGTGAAATTTATCGCTTGTGGTGTCGTTTCAAAACTGATTTAACAACAAAACGTAACTATTCAGTATGCTGAATGGTCACAAAAAAACTAAATTAAGATGGTAAAGAATTTCCTTTTTCTAGCAATGTTTACCCTGGTGGGGATGACTTCCGTAAATGCCCAACGAGTAGCACTGGTCGATGTGAATAAAATTTTGGAAGCCCTTCCGGAATATTCTACTGCGCAAAAACAATTGGATCAATTGGCTGCCAAATGGCGTCAACAAATCGACCAAGAACATGATAAAATCAAAGGGATGTACAGTAAGTATCAGGCCGAACAAGTGTTGATGTCTGATGATATGCGTACAAAGAAAGAAAATGAAATTATGGAGGCGGAAAAGGCCGCTCGCAAGATGCAAAAAGACAAGTTTGGGCCGGAAGGCGCTTTGTTTATGAAGCGTGCAGAGTTGATTCAGCCTATTCAAGACAAGGTCTATAATGCGATTCAAGATTATGCGAATCAGCGCGGTTTTGATATTATTTTGGATATGGCCGGGTCGGCCGGGGTGATTTTTGCTGCCGATAAGTACAATAAAACAGATGACATCATTTCTAAGCTGAAAAATTAATTGTCGCTGCAGGCCTAGGATATTTTCTTGGCCATATTTATCGCTTGGGATGGTTAATTTTGTACCTTTGCGGTCATTCGGTAATCCGAATCTTTTTTACTCAATAAAAAAAATTAAACATGAGAAATACTTTTTTAGCCATTCTGTTTTCTTTCTTCAGTTTGGCAGCCATTCATGCTCAGAGTTTTGGGTATATGAATTCGGCTCTATTTGTTTCTGAATTGCCGGAAGTGAAAACAGCCAATACTTCTTTGGAATCGATGCAGAAAGCGAAGACAAAGGTCATTGAGAATATGGTCAAGCAGCTTCAGGATAAGGCTGCGGCTTTGGAGCAAAAGAAGCAAGCCGGTACCATTTCTCCAAAGACTTATGAAGCACAAATGAAAAATCTTGAAGCAGAGCAACAAAAAATTGTAAAACTTCAAGAGACGAGTGCCAAAGAATTGGAAGCAGAACGAACTAAGTTGTTTGATCCCATCTTGAAAAAAGTGAATGATGCCATTCAGGCTGTGGCCAAAGAGAAGTCTTTGAGCTATGTGTTTGATACCAGCACAGGTATTCTTCTTTTTGCGGATGAAGCACTGGATGTAACGGAAGCGGTTAAAGCTAAGTACGGAACTCTCTAAACCTATTCCGTTGGGCGTCTTTGACGCATAAAAAGAAAGGGATAAGGCTTTGCCTTATCCCTTTTTTATTGATTGTACAAACTCCGGATTATTTAGACCTTTTTAACTTGAATGCTCGCCTTTAGGCTATTCGGCAATTCCACTTCCACGCCATCCGTTTCGGTAGCCAATAGCGTCTCCGCAAGTGTCTCTTGCATGATGAATTCACCAAATTGAGCAATGGCATTTTCAATTTCCGGTGTGGGACTAATTTTAATAATTATCCGGTCTTGCACATCGAAATCTTGATCTTTCCGGATGTTTTGAATCCGGTTGATAAGCTCTCTGGCCAAGCCTTCTGTCTTTAACTCTTCATCAAGAGTAATGTCCATCGCAACCGTTAAATCACCGTCTGTGGCCACTGTCCATCCTTCAATGTCTTCCGGTTTGATCTCGAAGTCTTCCAGTGTTAGTAGATAATTTTCGTTATCTATTGTTAATTCAAATTGACCTGTTTTTTCAATATCATTGATGGTGTCTTGGTCTAATTGGCCGATGATGGCGGCGGCTTGTTTCATGTTTTTGCCGAGCCGGCGGCCTAGGGTTTTGAAGTTGGGTTTAATCTTCTTTTTGATGAATCCGGAAGTGTCGTACAAGTACTCCAAATTTTTAATATTTGTCTCTGCCAAAATCAAATTTTTAACAGCTTCTACTTGTCTTTCAAAGTCTTTGTCGAGTACGGGTATAAGCAATTTGTTTAGGGGTTGGCGTACCCGGATTTTTTCCTTTTTACGCAAGGATAAAGCCAAGGATGAGATGCGCTGGGCATAGTCCATTCTTTGCTCTAACTCCTTGTCTATCAGATTTTTATCTGCAACAGGGAAGTCGGTTAGGTGGACAGAGATGGCTGCTTCTTTTTGGGTAGCGTTATTTAGATTTTGGTACAACCAATCTGAAAAGAACGGAGAGATGGGGGACATTAATTTAGCCACGGTATTCATGCAGGTGTAGAGCGTTTGGTAGGCAGATATTTTGTCTGTAGAATAGCTGCCTTTCCAGAATCGTCTTCTGGATAAACGGACATACCAATTACTTAGGTTTTCGGTCACAAAATCTTGAATTTTACGGGCAACCGGAGTGGCTTCATAGTCCGAATAAGAAGCATCTACTTCCTCGATTAAACTATTGAGCAAAGATAAAATCCATTGATCTATTTCCGGTCTATCTTCTAAAGCAATTTCGGGCTCTTGATAATTAAATTGGTCAATATTGGCATAAAGCGCAAAGAAGGAATAGGTATTGTACAGCGTGCCGAAGAATTTTCTTTGGGCTTCGGTGATTTGACTTTCATCAAATTTTAAATTGTCCCAAGGATTGGCATTGTGGGTCATGTACCACCTAAGGGCATCGGCGCCATAGGTGCTGAGTGTCTGGAACGGGTCAACAGAATTGCCATGTCTTTTGGACATCTTATTGCCTTTTTTATCCAATACCAGCCCGTTGGAAACCACCGCCTTGTAGGCCACACTGTCAAAAATATTGGCCGCAATCGCATGCAATGAATAAAACCAACCCCGCGTCTGATCCACGCCTTCCGCAATAAAGTCAGCCGGAAATCTCCCCTCAAATAAATCTTCATTTTCAAACGGATAATGCCATTGAGCATAAGGCATGGCTCCGGAGTCAAACCAGACATCAATTAGATCCAATTCGCGCTTCATCGGCAGCCCGCTCTTAGAAACAAGCACGACTTCATCAATATAAGGACGGTGCAAGTCTTTTGGCATTTTTTGCGCAAGCCCCAAGACCTTATTGGCTTTGTCTATTTCTTTTTGCAATTGATCCAAGGAGCCGATGCAAATCTCATCTTGCTCATCCTTCGCAACGTCTTCACCGGTACGCCAAATCGGTAGCGGCGTGCCCCAATATCGAGAGCGGGACAGATTCCAGTCTTGAATATTCTCCAGCCAATTACCAAACCGGCCTTCTCCGGTGGACTTGGGCTTCCAATTGATGGTTTTATTGAGCGCAATCATCCGCTCTTTGTTGGCGGTGACTTTGATAAACCACGAGTCCAACGGATAATACAGCACCGGCTTGTCTGTCCGCCAACAATGCGGATAATTGTGTACATGTTTTTGGACATTGAAGGCTTTATTTTCTTTTTTTAGCTGGATGGCAATGTCTATATCCACATTTTGATAGTCCGAATCATCTTTGTAGTCTTTGACATAGCGACCGGCATAATCGGTGACTTTGTCAACAAATTTTCCTTGCTTGTCCACCAAAGTAAGTGCCCCCAGCCCGTTTTGTTTGCCGACCATCATGTCATCCGCGCCAAAAGAAGGGGCAATGTGCACGATACCCGTACCGTCTTCGGTCGTGACAAAATGCCCAATCACTACCTTAAAGGCATCGCCTACCGTACCGAGTAACTCTTCGTTTTTTCCCGTAAGGGACTCGATAGAATCAGGCTGTACATAAGGCATCAACTGCTCATATCGAAAATCTTTGAAGTCACTTCCCTTGTATTCGGCAACAATCCGGTAGGGGATAAGCTTATCTTCCGGTTGGTATTCATCAAATGACAAACCGGCTTGTTCCGGTTTAAACCATTTATGAAGCAGGGCTTTCGCCAAAATCACGTGAATCGGGCGTTTGGTGTAGGGATTAAAAGTTTTGACGACCACGTAGTCTATTTTGGGGCCGACCGCCAATCCGGTATTGGAAGGCAGTGTCCAAGGTGTCGTCGTCCAAGCAAGAAAGTAAAGATTATCGTCATCAATGGCATCAAAAACCGGTTTGGAGACATCATTTTTAATGACTT
>JALVCY010000220.1 GCA_027009605.1 Saprospiraceae bacterium | reverse complement strand
AAAAACTAGGAGCCTAAGTTTATATGTTTTTCCGGAAACTTGCGCCAATTACAAATTATCGAAAAGTGTCTAATGGGGACAAACTCCGACTGCGCCCATATGTTTGCACTATTTCTTATCCGAATTATGGCAGTCCAATACCAAGAATTTGTAGAGTTCCTTAGTGTAAACTTAGTGTTGTCTAAAGCGAACTTAGTGGTAAGGAAAAATGTAATGCCTAACCACTAAGGACACGAAGCTGTCACTAAGAATTCACTAAGGTATTGATTACCAATAAGTTAAATACCGCATACAGAACTTTCCAAAAGTTTTAAACTTTTGGAAAGTTTTATCACAACTACCCATTTAGCGCAAGCCCCATCTAATCAATCAAAATTTTACGAGTGCTAAAATAGGAATCTCCCTTCACTTCCAAATAATAAATCCCTTTCGGAAAATCGGAGAAATCAAATTGATGACGCCCATTGGATATTTGTTTTTGCGTAAGCATAAGCCGCCCGAGTTGGTCAACAATACGAATATCGAAAAAAGCCGAATTAGGGACTTTTAGCAATAAGGTAAATTGACCCGGAGCCGGATTGGGAAAGACTTCTACGCCTTCAAATTCATCTACAGTTACCGTATTGACCACGCTCGAAGCTAAAGGCGAAGACCACATACCCCGCCCATAAGTGGCTAGTCGAATCAAATTCTTTTGCGGCTGGGCATCATCGTAGTAAATCTCTAATTCACGGGCGGCTACATTGACCGGAAGGTTGGTATAGAAATCCGTCCAATTGGAGTCGGCCGCTTCCAGAAAGTAAACACCGGCCACTGTTCCTGCATAAATCCCGTCTTGACTATTTTTATCATAGGCCAAACAAATGATATTCAATTTGGGGAAATTATAGCGCAAATTTGTCCAAGTCTCCCCGCGATCCGTTGACTTAAAAAGATAGTTACCTTGTGGAATATATACCGTATTCAACTCTGTCGGATGAACTAAAATATCATAGACCGGACGATTTTTGGGCAAGGTAATTTGTGTCCATTCTACATCATCTGCCGTAATATCATCACAACGGAATAAACCATCACGAGTAGAATAATAAGTGAGTTTGCCGTCCACCGGAGAAATCTCAATGTCTCGACCGGTACTTAAATATGATGAGATGGAATCCCAAGAAACCGCAGAAGGATTGCTTGCTCTTGCGTTTTTGGTTCGCCATATTTTTTCGTCCCGTCCGGTTACAATGATATTGGGATAAACGGGGTTTATCTTAAATGGTGTAATCCAAGCGCCTTCTTCCAAAGACCCATCTGTAATCTCTTTGAACCAAGAATTGTGGTCACTCCGGCGGATATCACCGTAGTACAATTCTGTATAGACATAATCGTCGCTAGTCGGATCTATTTGGCATTCCATCCCGTCGCCACCTACCACCGTAAACCAATCCGTCCCTTCCATGATGGCTGTCCCATTATCCTGAAATCCGGTCACTACCAAGTTTTGACTAAACCGACTTTGGCCTAATTTATAAATTTGGGCAATGGCCAGACCCGAGCTGATCTCCGTGTTTGTGTCCCAGCCGTTTGTGGTATAATAGATACCCCCATCATTGGCTGCATAGCAGTGTCCATTGGGGGCAAAGGTGATGTGATGTTGGTCGGCATGTGGATCGCCATTATGTGCCCAATAAGATTTTCGAGCCCAAGTCACTCCATAATCGGTTGATTCCCAAATATTTATCCCCCCAACATAGAGAAGGCCGGGAGTGGAAGGATCGGCCGCAATGGTTAGGTCATACCTGCCTTGTCCTTTATACTTGTCCTGCCCCAAACCGTTTTTGGAGCCAAGTATGTTGGGTTGACTCATTTGTTTGGTAAAACTCATCCCACTATTCGACGAACGATAAACACCGTCCAAATAACGGTATTCGGTTCTAACCAAATACACATCATCGGGCGAAGCCGGACTCACTGCGATAAAGGCTCGATGGGATCCGTTCTCGCCCAAATCTTCAATCCCGGAATTGATGACTGTCCAAGTTTGACCATTATCGGTAGAGCGAAAAAACTTTCCGAAGCGAGTACTTGCGTAAACAATCTGCGAGTTAGTCGGGTGGAAGGCAAGATTCAAAACCGCTTCAGACACATTCATCTTTTGCCAATTTTCGCCCCCGTCATCTGTTCGGTAAATGCCATGAAAATATCCGGCGGCAATGAGCACATTCCCATCATTTGGATCTTGGATAAGGTCGTTGATATACTCTTTATCGGAGATGCCGGTATTCCATTTGACGAAAGTCTGTCCGCCATCCGTAGATTTCATGACGCCTCGCCCCCTAGAGTCAAAAGAATCTCGATCACCGGTACCGATGTAAATGGTATTGTAATCGTCTTTGTCCACCACAATCGCTGACACGCCCAAGGACGGCAAGTTATCCGTTAAGCCCTGCCAGTTGGCTCCGCCGTCTGTGGTCTTCCAAAGTCCGGCGGCAGGTGTACCCGCATAAATGGTATTTGAATTGCCCGGCTCAAAAACAACTTCATTGACTCGACCCAGTCCATTGGGTTGTCCGGTTTCATTTTCCGGCATGGTTATCGGCCCGTTTTCTGTCCAATTAGACAGGACTTCTCTGGAGTGGATAGAGTGGTGACGAAAGTCCGTATAGGCTTGCGCAATTTCATCCGCAGAAGGCAGAGTGCCATCAGCTTTGACCAAAAACCGGGCACCGGATTCCCAGCGATGATACTGTTTATACTTTCCCGGATGCTTTGCAGCAAAAAGCCGGAAAGCTCTTTGAATGTCTTTAAAAGGAATATTGGACTGACGAATTAGATCTTCGTAAATGGGATGGTCAGCAGCATATTCATCTGTATAGTAGGGCGCTTGCGCAAAATCAGCCCCTAAAAAGATAAGGATAAAAAGGATGGATAAGGAAACTTTCATAGTTATGTTGTTTTTGAGGCATAAAGATAAGTGAAATGTTTAAGCATTTGGGTATAAAATGGCCCAAAAAGGACTTCTTTTGGTCAATTCTACTACATTTTGAAATAATTTTAGGGATAGTGGTTTGTATTTATTTTTGTAACTGTTTTTCACGTAGGGACGTACGACCGTGCATCCCTACGTGAAATAGTGTTTTCTACAAGGACTTACAGGTAAGCCCCCCCCAATTTTGGACTGAGCAGTTATTCAATAATGACTTTTCGGGTATTCAAAACCGATTCATTTTTTACTTCCAGATAATAAACGCCTTTCGGAAAATGCGAAATGTCAAGGGTATAACTGCCGTTTTTGACTTGCTTTTGCGCAAGCAATAATTGACCGTTTGCCCGATATAACTCAATGTCAAACAACCCGGAAAATTGATGGTTAATCATGACTGTAAGTTTATCTTTTGCCGGATTGGGATAAGCGTCCACACCTTGAAACCCATCCACAGAAAAACTAACACTAATGACTTGATGAAAAGTCTTGACCCCATCGTTATCGACCTGAATCAACCGGTAATAATTGATGCCCTCCTTGGGAGAATCATCAATATGGGTATAGCGTTGTACCGTCGTGGATTGCCCCGCTCCCTTGACCGTGCCAATGGATTCAAAGTGTATTCCATCATCCGAGCGCTCAATGATAAAGAAATCATTATTGATTTCGGAAGACGTGCGCCAAGTCAATTCAATGGCCGCATGATTGATCTTTTTTCCTGCAAAGGAGAGCAAGGAAACGGGTAGGGGAGCAGCCGCCAAGGGCGATGTCCACATCCCACGCCCATAAGTGGCCACACGTATTAGATTATTGCTGGGGTTGGCATCATCATAATAAATTTCTAATTCACGGGCATCGACATTGACCGGAAGATTGGTAGAAAAATCTGTCCAATTATTTGTTCCCGGTTCCAAATAATAAACCCCGGCCGGCGTACCGGCATAGATTCCTTCATTGGTGTTTTTGTCGTAAGCCAAACAAAGGGGTTTTAGGCTTGGGAAGTTATTAGTTATATCCGTCCAATTAGCTCCCTTGTCGGTTGATTTATAAATCGACTGATCAAGCGTAATATAGACCGTATTGAGATTTGTCGGATGGGTTAGAATGTCATTGACAGACGATCCGTTTAAAGGAAGATTGAGCAAAGTCCAAGAAGGATTGGCTGCCGTAATATCCGTACAGCGGTAGAGCTCATCTTTATCTGTAGAATAATACGCTAATTTGCCGTCCACTTTGGAGATGGCGATATCCATACCGGCTCCGGAAAAGGCCGAAGAGATGCCCGCCCAAGCCACATCGGCTGGATTGCCTGTTTTGATATTCGTAGAGCGCCAAACTTTGCTATCGCGTCCCATTACCATCATGTTAGAATTGCTCGGATTGATTTTATAGGGCGTCACCCAAGGACCATCTTCAATACCGGCGACGATGGACTCATACCATCCATTATTGACACTTCGTCTTACATCTCCGTAATATAATTCCATGAATTTGTAGCTATCATCTGTAGGGTCAATGGCGCATTCCATGCCGTCACCACCAACGACCGTCGTCCAGTTACTGCCATCCATTCGTCCGGTGCCATTATCTTGAAAACCGGCTAGAACTAAGTTTTGTGTTTGTTTACTTTGTCCCACTTTGTAAAGTTGTGCGATGGACAGTCCGTTAGTTATCTCTGTTTCAGTATCCCAACCATCCGTGGAATAATAAATACCTCCGTCATTTCCGGCATAACAGTACCCGTTGGGGCCGAAGGTCAAGTGGTGTTGGTCAGAATGGACATCACTATACCAAGTGGTCTTTTTAGTCCAAGTTGCTCCATAATCAGTGGATTTCCAAATATTTACACTGCCTACATACATAGTGCCTGCGGTCGTTGGATCCATGACTATCGTCAAATCATAAAAGCCTTGCCCACTAAACTCATCATCTCCGGTACCATCATCATAACCGAGAATATTAGGTGTGGAGGATTGTTGTGTGAAACTTTGGCCACTATCTGTAGAGCGATATAATCCATCAAAATAACGCCCGTTGGCTCGAACCACATAAACATCATTTGGTCTCTGCGAAGACACGGCAAGAAAAGCCCGATGAGATCCGTTGCCGCCTAAATTGGGGAATCCGGAAGTAATTTCCGTCCAAGCTTGTCCATTGGTTGTGGAACGAAAGAACTTTCCTGAACGGGAAGTGGCATATACATATTGAGAGTTCCCCGGCTTGAAGACCAGATTGGTAATACTTTCTGTCAGGTTGGTGACTTTCGTCCAATTTGCCCCTCCATCCGTTGTTCGGTAAAAGCTATTAAAATATCCACCGGCAATCAGAATATTGGCATTATTAGGGTCTTGAATCAAGTCATTGATGTATTCATTGTTGGGGATGCCGGTATTGATGGCTACAAAATTATTACCCCCATCCGTGGATTTCATCACGCCGCGTCCTTGGGAGTCAAAGCCATCTCTGTCACCGGTACCAATATAAATGGTATTGTGGTCGTCCTTGTCCACGACAATAGCCGAGACACCAAGAGAAGGTAGCGCATCTGTATTTGAAGACCAATTGGAGCCGCCGTCTGTAGATTTCCAAAGACCGGCGGCGGGAGTGCCTATATAGATGGTATTGGCGTTGCCCGGTTCAAAGACTATCTCATTAATTCGGCCGATTCCATTGGGCTGAGACGGGTTGTTGGCCGGCAGAGTAGAAGGGCCGTTTTCGATCCAATTGGAAGTTACACTTCGGGATTGAACATTATCTTGATGGAATGCCCAATAGGCTTGGCTAATTTCTTGAGCAGAAGGCAAAGTCCCATCCGGTTTGACAAGCAATTTGGCTCGGGCTTCCCAACGGCGATATTGTTTGTATTTTCCCGGATGCTTTGCAACAAAAAGTTGGAAGGCTCGCTGAATATCTTGCAGCTTGGCGTCAGGTCTCCTAATGAGTTCTCTGTAAATGGGTTGAGACTCCGCAAGTTGGTCACTAAATGGGGACTGTGCACGGATTGTCCAAGTGATTCCGACAATTAGGACAAGAGTAAAGATTCTTTTCATGGTTCGTTTTTGTAGAACAACGGAATATTGATATGATGGTTGAGTTGAGTCCGAAAAAACTCGAGTTTTTCCCACGTAGGGACGCACGGCCGTGCGTCCCTACGTGAACATACACAAAATAGGATGAACAGTTCATCCCCCAAAATCAACAGTTCGTCCAAAAAAAACAAGGAAACTTCAAAAACCATTTGCGTTTCCAAATTTTTTTCACTTATATTTGCCCCATGAAAAAAGAAAGCCTTTATATCAACAGGATTTTGCAAGCCGCTGACCAATTGTATAGAAAACATGGTTTCAGGGCAGTTAGCATGGACGATTTGGCCAAAGAAATCGGCATGTCTAAAAAAACCATTTATAAATTCTTCAGCTCCAAAAATAAGTTGGTCGAAGCTCTTGTCATGGAGCATACCGAAAAACAGCGCCAAGAAATCAGCGCCATTGTTGAAAAAAACAACGACCCCATCAAAACAATGGTAGAAATCGGTCAACTCGTCTCCACTTATTATACGGAGATGTCTCCGGATATCATCTTGGAGCTAAAAAAATACTTTTTTGAGATTTGGCAACAAGTCGATAAAATGCAGACCGAACAAATGCTCTTGGGCATTACAAAAAACCTGATCGCCGGCGTCAAACTAGGGCTTTATCGAAAAGAAATCGACCCTGAATTTATCGCCAAGGTCTATGTCAATAGCGTCATCTCGGCCTGTGACAATGATGACCAAATTACCGGGAAGGCTTTGTATTATATGATGCTTCTCCAATATCACTTGCAAGGGGTCATGACCGAGAAGGGACGACGACTTTTTGAAAAATACAAAGCTTCTTTTATTTAATAACCTTCTGAAAATCAATTACCTATGGAATATAGACTCGTGAATCGATTCTCTCGCCTGAGTTGGGGGGATTCTTGGATGTTGTCTTTTTGGATTTTTGGCTTGCTGGCCGGTATTTCTACTTTGGCCACAGCTCAAACGACCGATTTCTCTTTGGACGAAGCGGTGGACTACGCCTTGAATCACCAAAATGCGATTCGCAGTGCCCAACTTAAAATCCAAGAAGCCGAACAAAAAATAATTGAAACCAGAGCCAACGGTATCCCGCATCTGGATGCGACCTTTGGAGACAGTTATTTTTTGAAAAAATCTATTGTCTTGCTCCCCGAATCTTTTGGGATGGGCAATCCGAATTTTAACAGGGAAGTTTCCTTCTCCCAAAATCATAATATTTCCGGGACGGTCACGGCTTCGACCTTGCTCTTTAATTGGACTTATCTCCAAGGGCTGAAAGCCGCCAAAGTCTATAAAACCTTAGAAGAAGCCAACTACCAGACGGTTCGCCGGAAGGCAGAAGATGAAGTGACCAACGCCTATCTACCGGCCTTGCTCATCCAAGAAAGCGAGCAGACAGTCCAAAAGAATATCGCTAATTTGAAAGCCTTGCGCAAAGAAACCCGGGAAATGTTTGAAGCCGGTTTTGTGGAGCAGTTGGATGTCGATCGTATTGACTTGTCTTTGGCTAATCTTCAGGTTCGGTTAGAAAATCTAGCCCGCTCCAAGACGATGGCTTTAGAAGCCTTAAAGTTGACTATGGGCTATCCCTTGGATGCAGAAATCCATTTGACCAACGCAACGGATGAAGTCCTAAGCAGCTTGGATGATGGCCTCCTTGCGGAAAAATTGAATTACCTTTCTCACCCCGCTTACCGGACAATATTGGCTACAGAACGCTTGAACCAAGTGAATATAAAAGCCAAAGAATCAGCGTATTATCCTAGTTTAACCGGATTTGTTAATTATGACATGCAATGGCAGGGAGATAAGCTGAAAGACTTATTTTATACGCCGTCTTCGGTGATTGGCTTCAAGGTGAATATTCCTATTTTTGCCGGTTTCGGCACCAAGGCCAAAGTTCAACAAGCCAAACTCCAACTGGATAGACTCCTCTTAAACAAACAGGATATGGAGCGCGGCTTGGCTTTTCAGGTGCGCCGGGCACGCATCGCTTATGAAAATGCAAAATCTAATCTTGACCAACGAAATAAGAATTTGACCCTTGCGGAAAAAATTTACAAGACCACCAAAATCAAATACAAGGAAGGCGTAGGCTCGAGTTTAGAACTCAACCAAGCCGAAATGGCCTTGTACCAAGCGCAGCAAAATATTATCGAAGGCAAATTTGATTTGCTCAAGGCCAAAATACAATTGAAACAAGCTCTCGGGAAGTAATTTTTTTGATGCAAATCAATACTTCCAAACCCATCGAAAAAGAATAATAATGAAAATAAAAATCACCATCATCACGGCTTTCCTGCTTACTTTTCTTTTAAGCGGATGTAAGCCGGATTCCGCCAACACGATTCCCGCTGACATCCAAGCCAAGCGAAAACTCTTGAGCGAAAAGCAAATGGAATTAGGAAAACTAAAAAGCTTTATTCAAGAGTTGCAGGATTCTATCGAAGCCCAAGCCCCCACCAAAAAAACGGCAAAATTAGTCACCACAATGACTTTGAAGGCTCAAGACTTCAAACACTTTGTGGAAATTCAAAGTAATGTCGAAGCCGAAGATAGGGTCTTGGCTAGCAGCGAAACGGGGGGAAGAGTACTCTCCCTTCAGGTCAAAGAAGGCGCTTATGTCTCCAAAGGCCGGCTCATCGCAACCGTCGATTCTGAACCCGTCCGCAAACAAATCGAACAAACCGAAAATGCCTTGAGTTTGGCCAAAGACGTCTTTGCCCGACAAGAGCGTTTGTGGAAACAAAAAATCGGTACCGAAATACAATTCTTACAGGCCAAAAATAGAGTCGAACAATTAGAAAAAACTTTGGAACTCCTCCAGATCCAACTCAAAAAAGCAAATGTATATGCCCCTATTTCCGGCTTAGTCGATCGGGTGATTTTGGAAGCCGGCGAAATCGCCGGGCCGGGCGCCCCCATCGTCCAAATCTTGAATCCCAACAAATTAAAAATTGTCGGCCAAGCTTCTGAGATTTACACCAAAAATATTCGCAAAGGGCAGCGTGTAAAAGTAGTCATTCCGGCTTTAGATGATTTAGAATTTGTGGCTCCGATTACCTTAATCGGCTCTTCCATTAATCCGGCCAACCGGACTTTTAAAGTAGAAGTTGCCACCAATTCCCACAAGGGAAAACTCAAACCCAATCTCTTGGCTAAAATTATCATCAATGACAAAGTGTATCCATCAGCCATTACCGTACCGGCCGAATTGATTCGACAAGACGTGGAAGGACACGCTTACGTGATGCGCTTAGTGTCCGGGGATGGGCGCAGCTTTGCCCAAAAAACAATTGTGGAAAAAGGAGAAGCCTATGATGGTAAAGTCATCATTATCAATGGTTTAAGTGATGGTGATGTGATTATTTCGGAAGGTTCTAGTAGCTTGGTGGATGGGGAAGCCGTCGAGCCGGCCTCTTAATTCGGGCTCGCCCATACCCACCCAATTCAAAAAAAAGAACACCGGTCAGAAAACAAAAAAATGGAAGATCTAAAAAATAAAATTAAAAAAGAATTTAAACTTTCTTCGTTGTCGATTGACAATGGGACGAGTGTTTTTGTCCTCATGTTTATTCTCGTTGTCTTAGGGGTTTCCACCTACCGGACGATACCCAAAGAGCAGTTTCCGGAAGTGACGATGAACCAGATTTTTGTCAATACGCCCTACTTCGGTAACTCCGCTGTGGACATCGAAAATCTCATCACTCGCCCCATCGAAAAAGAATTGCAATCCATTACGGGATTAGACAAAATCACTTCTACTTCCATCCAAGATTTTTCTGTTATTGTAGCCGAATTTGACACGGATGAAGACATAGATGATGCCTTGCGGAAAGTCAAAGATGCGGTCGATAAGGCAAAGTCCGAATTGCCCGATGACTTGCGCAATGACCCGAATGTATTTGATGTTGACTTGACCCAATTGCCCATCATGACGGTGAATATTTCGGGCCCGTTTACGAATGATGAACTCAAATACTACGCCGAGTATTTGGAAGACAAAATCGAAGACCTTTCGGAAATTTCTGATGTCACCATCAAAGGCGCTTTGGATAGGGAAGTCAAAATTGACGTCGATTTGTATGCGGCTCAAGCCCGGCAAATTAGCTTTAGAGATATTTCTACGGCCATCGCCAGGGAGAATGTGACCATGTCCGGGGGCGAGATAAAAAAAGATGAGTTTAGACGGGCTATACGGGTCATTGGCGAGTTTAAGAATATTGATGAAATCAGGAATCTCATTGTCAAAAGTGAACAAGGTCTGCCCGTTTATTTGAGAGATATTGCGGATGTCAACTTCGGCTATCAAGACCGGCTGAGTTATGCTCGTTCCGGCGGACTTCCGGTGATTTCCTTGGATGTAATTAAGAGAAAAGGGGAAAACCTGTTGGCGGCATCTGACAAAATAAAGGAAATAGTCGCTCAAGCCAAGGTCGAAAAATTGCCCAAACAAATGAAGACCAGCATCTTCAATGACCAATCCATCAAAACCAGGGACCAAGTCGCCAATTTGGAGAATAGTATCATCTTCGGGATGATTTTGGTGATTTTGGTTTTGTTATTTTTCTTGGGCATCCGGAATGCAACTTTTGTGGGGATGGCCATTCCGTTTTCGATGTTATTGGGCTTTATTGTGGTCGGTCTGTTGGGCTATACGCTAAACATGATGATTCTGTTTGGGATGATTATGGCACTCGGGATGCTGGTGGATAATGGGATTGTCGTCGTCGAAAATATCTACCGTCACCGGCAGGAAGGTTTTAGTCCGGTCGAAGCAGCCAAGCGGGGTACAGGCGAAGTCGCCGTTCCGATTATTGCTTCGACGGCAACGACGTTAGCGGCCTTTTTGCCTTTGGCTTTTTGGCCGGGCTTGATGGGTAGTTTTATGAAATATTTGCCGATAACGCTGATTATTGTTTTGACTTCTTCTTTGTTTGTTGGTTTGGTTATCAATCCTGTATTGGCCAGTCGTTTTATGGTTTTGGAAGACCATTCCAAAGAGAAAAAGCAACGGACAGTGCGGCTGGCTTTAATCAGTTCGGTTGTCTTATTGATATTGGCCGTCATCCTGCATTTTGTAGGTATTTTGGCTCTGCGGAATCTACTTGGGTTTGTGATTTTAATTATTTTGGTCAATACCTTTTTGTTTAACCCTTTTGCGGAAATCTTCCAATTGCGGTTTTTGCCATGGCTGGAAAAAGTTTATAACAAACTAATACACAGTGCTTTACGAATGCCGATAATGACTATTTTGGGGACTTTCCTATTATTGATTGTTTCCTTTGTCTTGTTGGGAATTCGCTCGCCGAAGGTAGATTTTTTCCCTTCTACTGATCCGATTTACATCAATGCCTTTATAGAGCTTCCCTTAGGCAAAGACATCGAAGCGACCAATCAGGTCATGAAAAAAATGGAAGTCAAAGTCCGAGAAGCATTAAAACCCTACGACAGCATCATCGAAGAAGTGCTGACCCAAATTGGTGAAAATACCGGAGATCCTAACGGGCCGCCGGAGCCCGGAGCGTCTCCCAACAAGGCACGTCTGACAGTTTCTTTTGTGCCCGATAAGGAGCGCGGCAATCTAAGTACCAAAGACGCTTTGATGGCCATCCGCCAAGCGACCAAAGGCTTTCCGGGTGTCAAAGTGGCCGTAGAAGGAAATAAGAACGGGCCGCCTTCCGGTAAGCCCATCAATTTAGAATTGCGGGCAGATGATATTGATACTCTTTTGACCACATCCGCCAAGCTAATCGCCTTCTTCAACAGTCAAAATATCGGTGGAATCGAAGAGTTGAAAGCTGATGTCGAACTCAATAAACCCCAATTAATCATTCATATTGACCGGGAAGCGGCCCGGCGTTATGAGATTTCTACCGGCCAAATCGCGTCGGAGATTCGGACGGCTGTCTTTGGGGACGAAGCGTCTAAATACAAGCTGGGAGAAGATGAATATCCTATTCAAATTCGCCTTTCGGAAAAATACCGGAACAATATCGACGACTTGCTTCAGCAAAAAATTACCTTTAGGAATCCCGCTAACGGACGCATTTCGCAAGTGCCCATTTCTGCTGTCGCTCATATCGAATATGGCTCCACTTACAGCTCCATCAAACGGAAAGATTTACAACGTGTAGTCACTGTTTACAGCAATGTGATGGAGCATTACAACGCCAACGAAATCATCGCCCAGCTCAAAGGCTTGATGAATACCTATCCTTTACCGAAAGGGGTGACTTATGAATTTACCGGAGAGCAAGAAGAACAAGCCAAGGCCATGGCCTTTCTAAACCGGGCCTTTATGATTGCGTTGATGGCTATATTTTTTATTTTGGTGGCGCAGTTTAATTCTGTTGTGACTCCGTTTATTATTGTTTTGAGCATTGTTTTTAGTACGATTGGGGTCTTGTTGGGTTATGCGGTATCGGGTGATTCTTTTGTGATTATTATGACCGGAATGGGGATTATTTCGCTGGCCGGAGTGGTGGTCAACAATGCCATTGTCTTGATAGATTATATTGAAATCGCCTTGCGGCAAAAACGTTTGGATTTAGGCCTGGAAGATGGACAATCACTTGATTTAGAGACGTTTAAGTCGGTTATTGCCCAAGCAGGAGCCGTTCGTTTAAGACCGGTTTTATTGACTGCGATAACCACCATTTTGGGATTGCTGCCGATGGCCTTGGGGATGAATATTAACTTTACCACACTGGTCACAAAACTGGATGCCCAATACTATCTCGGGGGGGAAAGTGCGGATTTTTGGGCGCCGATGTCTTGGACGATAATCTATGGATTGACCTTTGCGACCTTCTTAACATTGGTGGTTGTACCGGTTATGTTTTATTCTTTTAGCCGGCTGACCGGCTGGGTGTCCGGAATTTTTAATCGGTGAGTTTGCTCCTAAAAGTATTCTGATGCAAAACCACCAAATTTTATTCTGTTTGGTGATTTTGTTCAACCTGCCCGATGCAGGCGGGTCGTTCAGCTGTTCAACTGAAACACTGAAAATCAACATGTTGGCGTTCAATTTGTCCTTCGGACGTTCAATTTGCCCTTCGGGCGTTCAAATGCCTTCGGCGTTCAAGGGGGACGCTCTTGGCTGCCTAGCCGTTACACCATTATACCGTTATCACCTTAGACCGGGAGTAAATCCCTTACCACTAAGAGCACTTAGATAACACTAAGTTTACACTAAGAAACGCTACAAATTCTTGGTATTGGACTGCTAAAATTTGGGTGAGAAATGGTGCACACATAGACTAACATATTATAAGAACTTTCTTTCGATTATCCTGACTGCTCAATTGAAAGCATTGATAATCAACTAGTTATATGATTTAGTTGAACATTTGAACAATGAGCTTACTCCGAAAAGTCGGGAGTAGTGGTTTGTTCTTGAGACCACAAAATTTTATTTGGTTTGCTTCCTTATTTTTAACCCTAACTATCCCCTTAAGAAGGTCTCGATAGCTCCTAGAATCCGCAGGT
>JALVCY010000219.1 GCA_027009605.1 Saprospiraceae bacterium | reverse complement strand
CACCATAAGACATGCACAAAGATAATAAAAAAAATTAAATCCTACTGAAAAATAGCCCTTTTTTTGGGCAAAATCCTATTTCTTGTGTACAAAACAACCATATCAACCAGCTACTCACTACTCACTACTCACTACTCACCGCTCACTACTCACCACTCACCACTCACTACTCACCGCTCACTACTCACCACTCACCACTCACTACTCACTACTCACTACTCACCACTCACTACTCACTACTCACTACTCACTACTCACCACTCACCGCTCACCGCTCCACAACCCCCAAACCTAAAAAAACAAAGTACCACTATTACCCAAGTGCGTATCAAAATCAATATTCTCCCCAATAATTTTCATTGCATTTAGTTGGTCGGTCGAAATGGGTATCAAAAAAATACTGTCTTTGTTGTCATAGACTTCTTGAACTTCTCGCAAAGTCCGGTATATTTCCTCATAGACAATCCGCTTTGTATCCGCAAGGTAGATAGATTTCTGTACCCGGACGCAGCCTTTTTTTATCAAATACTTGGCGATTTGGGTGCGGACTTTGTTGTTCTCGATATCATACATGACAAAATAGAGCATGGTGCTTCGCTTTTTAGGATGATTCTGTAGTATTTTTAATATTTTTTGAATACGCTCCGAAATGCTGAGTATGGAGTCCGTATCTTCCCCGCCTTGATTGATAGGCGTGTCGCTATGGATGCCTGCGGCTTTGATGCGCAACAGTTTTTCTGCAAAACTCAATTTTGGACGCTTCTTTTTAGGCATTTCCTTTAGTTTATCAGCCGGATATTATAGGCATCTTTGGTGGCCACTTGCTTCTTCTTATCGTACCCATCTTTCAGGTAAAACCTGACCTTGATGCCCTTCTGAAATTGACTTGGCTTGGCCTTAAATTCTCGTATCGTAGCAAAATAGGATTGCCGGTTGCTTTTGACAAAGCCGGCCTTTCCATTGGGAAAGACGTGGCTTATTTCTCCTGTTAGTTCCTCTAAATCTGCATAGACAATGTCTTCCCATATTCGCCGTACTTGTCCTATTATTTGCCGAAAGGCGACGGCTTCGTCATGCCAATGCTCTGCAATTAGGCCATCCAACTCTTCCGGCCACTTCCAACGCTCTTGCTCATAAATGCTCTTTAACAGCCTCAAGTGCTTGTCTAAAGCAGACCGGTTTTGTTCCTTTCGGAAAATCTCAACCAAATGTCTTAACGTTTTTACTTTTTTACTCATTTCTCCATTGGCTAGACACGCTTTCGCAAAAAACAGTTTAGCTTCTTGGAGATGACCTTGCGCCATTTTATTGACGCCAATCGCCGATATAATAAACCAATCCTTTTTTCGCTCTTGGATGTAGGTCAGAAGCCGGAGCGCCGGTTCATATTGTCCCAAATGATAGTACGCTTCGGACATTCGCCACCGAAACCAAATATTATTAGCAAAGTGAAACTTAGAAATCGATTTTAACGCTTGACCGGCTACGTCAATACACTGTTGCCATTGTTTTTCAGCAATAAGCGCCTTGGTCAATAGCGCATAATACTTTTCCAGTGGAGAAGCCAACTCGACTCTTTCGCCCTTTGGGCCGGTATAAGAATGACTTTTGATGTCCAATACTTCAGGTGCTATGGCGGTCAACAAATCAATGGTCTTTGCCCAATATTGCTTCTTGTTCCAATACTCACCGGCCTTCAAAACCGTCAGAGTATTGGGCGCATATCGATCGGCAGAATCGGTGAGCTGCATAATCGCCTGAACTGCTTTCGCAAAAATAGTATCATCTCTTGGAGACTTAATGGCGGTATGATAAATAGCCCAACCATAGACTTGCCTAACAGGCTTAAACGTAGAATCTTTTTGATAGCCCCTGCGGGCTATTTCCAAAGCCCGGTGATAGTCCTTTATCTTTATTAGGCAAGAAGCATAAGCCCACAAATCCCACTGACTACAATCCTCCGAAAAATCATTATAGAGCTGCCCATATAAAGCAGCGGCTTCTGCAAATTGGCCATTTTCTCTCTTGGCTTTGGCTTGCTTGGCTAATTCGGCATACCTACTCATGATGATAAAATTTTTCCGGCAATTCAAAAAATAAATTTATCAATACCTGATGCACAATGTCCGCCAACTTCTCATTAGATCCACTCTTGGTACTTTTTACAACCGAAAATCCTTTTTTGCCGTAAAAGATATTTATTTCGGCCCATCGCAATTCGTCAATACTAAAAGTAAATTGTTTGCCGTACTGAATATTCTTAATATCTTTCACAGATATTTGATATTTATTCACTTCTTCGGTGACCAATTCCGTGATTTTGTTTAAGATTTCCGGGACAAATACAGCACGCTTAGGTCGCAGCTTGATTTTGGGATTCAACTTTAGTTTGATCTCATCCAACAGGTCGTCCGTAAGCACATTATCCGGTTTTTCAAAATCCGGTTTTGGCTTTTCTTGACTCCAAGTCTTTTCTAAATCATGGACTTCTGCCGGTTTTGAAAAATCTACAAATGCTTGAATATCAATCACTTGTGGATTATTATTAAAATAGGCAGCCGCATCATGGCTTACAAAACAGGCTCTAGTCACATCTGATGTCCGTGAATCTATTACTTGCTCCAATTGGTATTCTTGCGAAAAAGCTTGCGCAAAAACTTTGTAAAAAATAGAGTATTTTTTGGGGTCGTAACATTTTTCCTTTAGCTTGAAAAATACTTTTAGGCCATCATTGCCGGGAGAAGCAAACAGCAATACGATACGATCATCTTTTTTTAATTTTTCCCGCAAGGAATCCAAATCAAAACCTTTTTCATGCAAATGATCTATATCCAAAATAAAATATTCTGCATAGCCAAAATTCTCGGTCTTCCGCACTCTCGGATTAAAAATACCACAAGTTACGTAGGGCAATCCTATTTTTAATTTTCGATATTGATCTTGATTGATGGTGCGTACAATTCTTAATTGTTCTATTTGTTGCAACACAGCGGGTTTAGGATGTACCACACCGTGAAACAATTGTTGGACCTTTACTTTCTGCAAAGGGTCATTAAATTGTCGAATATTTTTACCGGCCATTATCATTTGTTCTCCACTTTAAAATTCACAAATTTTTGCGCAAGCGAATGGGCATACAACTGAATATGCGTACCTCGACTCCGCTGCTTACCTTCCAACAAGATGAGTTCGTCCAAATAATCATTGATGGATTGTATCAATATGCGCTTACCCAAGCCTTCCAACCAAATCGACCCATCTTCTTTTTGACTATAACACGCCTCTTGGATAGCTTCTTGCATGACCAAGCTGACCACTACATAATCCACCCATATCCGATATCGCTCTATCACATCAAAAACAAAGACCGGACGGGCATAATTGTCTCGATGAAATACGCCTACATACGGATCTATTCCGGCCTTGATTAAGGCCCCTTCAATTTTGCCGTAGAGCATGCCATAGCCATAATTAAGCAGGGCATTAAAAATATCCATGGCCGGATGCTGCGTCCTTTTCTCAAATTGATAGGCCGAGGGCAAAAACAGATTGATGGCTTCAAAATAATTACGTGAAGCCGCGCCTTCCCAACCCCGCAAGGTCGAGGCAATATCACTGACCACATCGCCTTGCAATCCTTTGATCTTGGTTTGGTAATCCGTTAGCCGGTTGACATAATTTTGAATTTTGCGTCCAATAACCGGTTGGTCGCCGGTATCAAATGAATAAAGCAAGCCCATTTGATTATTGATTTTGTGCAAGACGACTTCTTTTATCCATTCCACTGCTTCTTTCGAGAAAACAAAGTCTATTTGATTTCGGCGGATGGTAGAAATAGAGCCGTATTTGTTGCTCCAAATCCGGCCCAGCGGCTGGCCTCCTCGATCAATAAAGAGCACATCAATCTCATATTGAATAGCCAACATCGCAGCATCGCTACTAATTTGCGTACCTTTGCCGATGCTGATGCGCTTC
>JALVCY010000218.1 GCA_027009605.1 Saprospiraceae bacterium | reverse complement strand
GTTTATACCGTCTGCTTTAGCTTTTACCGTCTGCTTTAGCTGACGGACCAAAATTAAGTGGAAAGCCGGCTTTAGCCGCATTTTTATAATTTTTTTGTGTAACCAAATGGGGCTAAAGCCCCTTATGACCATGCTTTCTAAGCCGTTGGTTAAAACCAACGGCAAAAAAGCACAAACTTGGATTCCGGGTATCTCTTTTTTAATTTCATCTTTTTAGCGTTTACCGTGTTTACCGTCTGCTTTAGCGCTTACCGTCTGCTTTAGCTGACGAACCAAAATTAAGTGGAAAGCGGGCTTTAGCCGCATTTTTGGTATTTTCTTAGCAAGTCAATGGGGCTAAAGCCCCTAAGAGTTTTGCTCCTGTCCGTTGGTTAAAACCAACGGTAAAAACAAGCTCAAGAGCTGGATTTTGGACTTATACCGTCTGCTTCAGCTTTTACCGTCAGCTTCAGCTTTTACCGTTTGCTTCAGCTTTTACCGTCTGCTTCAGCTGACGGATAAAAACCAAGACCGTAAGCCGGCTTTAGCCACATTTTTTCTGAAAACTTGCGGCAATTCTAAATTATCAAAAAGGGTCAAATGGGGACAAACTCCCACTGCGCCCGGTAGAGATGGAATAAATCCTGCATACTTCAACAAATCCCCTTCCTCCCTGTTATAAAAAACAAAAAAAATGTCCGAGACCTTATCTACAATGTTGCCCTTAGGCACTCCGGCTCCCGAATTCACCTTGCCGGACACCATTTCCGGAAGGCTAATATCATTTAACGATATCGCTCAACCTTCCGGGACAGTCGTGATGTTTATTTGCAACCACTGTCCTTATGTTATTTTGGTCTTGCCCAAATTATTAGAGATAGCCAAAGCCTATCAGGCGCAAGGCATTGGTTTTGTGGCGATTAGCTCCAACGATGTGGAAAACTATCCCATGGATTCCCCCGCTTTAATGAAAGCATTAGCCGAAGAAAAGGGATTCACTTTCCCCTATCTCTACGATGAGTCTCAAGAGGTCGCCAAGGCCTATGACGCCGCCTGTACACCGGACTTCTATGTCTTTGATGCTAACCACAAACTGTACTATCGGGGCAGAATGGACAATGCAACGCCCGGCAATGGCCACCCCGTTACCGGAAAAGATTTAACTCAAGCACTTGATTTGCTCCTACAAAAAAAAGAGACTCCCGCAGACCAATGGCCTTCTATGGGCTGTAATATTAAATGGAAAAAATAGTAATGTGGCCGGCGGATTCAACGTCAATCCACCATTAATTTTTCACGAAAGTATCTACCCTCTATTTCGGCAACGATAAAGTAAATCCCTCTAGGATAACCGGATACATCAATCTTGGTACCGCTCCCTAAAAACATCCGCTGCCCTGTAGAGGAGAAGATACTAATTCTCAAGGGCTTATCACTATGCGATTGCAAATAGACCCAATTAGAGGCCGGATTCGGAGCCACAGTCAAGCCCATGCGTTCACCATCCAATAACACACTAACGACTTTGGAAGCCGAAATGTGGCCGTCATAATCTTCTTGCATCAAACGATAATAATCTATTCCACTGGCCGGGAAAACATCCAAAAAGTCATAATTCCAAGTCTCTGTCGTCGAGCCATGCCCATCAACCCATCCAATGTCCACCCAATTTTTGCCATCCAGACTCCGCTGGATTGAAAAACCGGCATTATCGATTTCAGACTGCGTTTGCCAACTCAAGCTCACCTTTTCTCCAGCAGAGCGAACAAAAAAAGTAACCAACTCCACCGGAAGTATGCTTTGGCAAATGGCCGGCAATGTCCCCGCAGCGGGGGGCTGCGAAATCTGACCATTGCCATCCGTATAAATCTGACACGAGGTGGCTCCATTAGATCCCACATTATAACTAGCAGCCGATCCATGATTAATCAAATTACACAAGGCTTCGCAATCTGTCAAAACATCGTCATTTGAAACGGTCAAATTACCCCCTACAGTCAACAAATTATCCAAGCCATCCAGATTCGTCAATTGCGGATGATTCATGATGGCAAAAGAGCCTGTGACTTCCGTCAAACTATTCAGAGCAGAAATATCCGTCAACGAATCTTCCAAAAGAACAGAAAGGAATGTATTAATTTTGGTTAGGTTCTGCCAGCCATTTAAGTTTTGGACGTTGTTTTTCTTAACCGTAAATCCTCCTCCATCTGCCGACCCATTGCCGGTTATCTCCGTAATCCCGGACATAGCAGACATATCCGATAGCCGTACATTTTCCACAATTTTTGCGTAAGTCAAGGTGCCGGTCAATTGCTCTAAGCCGGAAAAGCTCTCCAAATAGTCATTATACCAAATAAACATACTTCCATTGATGGAAGTGAGCCCATTGAGCCCTTGTAAGTTCTTAAAATCCGGATCATCATTGTCCTTCATATAAATCCCCCCAATACTAGTCACGTTATCTAAGCCGGTCAAACCATTTAAGTTAGGATTATTCGTAATCTGCAATACGCCGTCAATTTGGGTCAGCCCTGCTAATCCATTCAAATTGGTAATATCGTTCCCTTCAATGGTCAATGTACCGGTCATCTGATGACAACCACTTGTCGTGGTGGCAAAATTATCAATGGCAGCTTGGGAATTTAAGTTCATGCCGCCACAAGTCTGCCCAAAAAGCCCTAGCGACTGCACAAGCACAAAAAATAAGAGTAAACCGTTTTTTGTATAAGTCATTTTGTATAAAAATTGCTACAACCATTTCGGCGAAAGCCTAGCAAGAGCCTAAATAATTGTAAATGTTCATGGTAATCATTCTACGATTATCCGCTTAAAGATGTTTTCATTATCGAAGGTCAATTCTATAACATACAACCCACGGGGTAAGTTCGCTAGATTCAACCAATTTTTTGATTTTTCCATCATCACCTTTTGCCCCATAGCATCATACAATACCAAACTTTGAGCCGGTAGTCCGGTACTTACACGAATCACAACCCGGTCATGCGCCGGATTTGGATAGACTTCCACCGTTTGCTGCTGCCTTAAATAGTATTCACTCACCACCGGCGAATAGTCATATTTCCCATCATAATCCACCTGCTTGATTCGATAATAATTGATTTTATAGCTTGGTGCTTTATCTAGATATTCATATTGATTGGCTTGACTGTCCGTGTCGTGGCCATCCATCCAGCTGATTTCTTCCCAATCCCGTCCATTGGTACTTTTCTCAATGGCAAAGCCCCTATTATTTTTTTCCGAAAGGGTCTCCCAACTCAGCAATATGCCGTCCTCTACTATTTCGGATTCAAAGTAACTTAACTCTATCGGCAAAGGCCCGCAAGCGGTATTAAAAGTACTGGAATTGGCACAGGGAAAGCCCCACTTATTGCCACCAATATTAATGGCCGGATTCATATTATCAACCGTACGCAAGTCACAAAACGTACTACAATCTTCAAGGCTCGTATTGCTGCCAATAAAGATTTCTGTAGTCACCGTGCTTAAATTGGTAAAGTCAGTCATGTTAACAATACCGGTATTACCGGACAAATACAAAGAGCCATCAATGCTCGTAATATTATCCAACCCGGAGAAACTACTCAGCCCGGTATTAATAACTCTAAGACTACCGGCTGTAAAACTTTGTAAGCCGGATAAGGCGGACAAGCTCGTAATCGGATCCGTACCATCATCCTTGATTTCAATTGTAATATTACTGACATCATGGCAAGTAGGATAATTAGTTTGAAAGGCATCCACTTGAGCCTGTGTTTTTAAAAACACATTGGCACTAGGACATTGTGCACATAATCGTGCACCCCAAAGAGAACACAGAATGAAAAGACTGTTGATTAATTGAAATTTACTCATAGCGTTTTTTTTAGATGTGGAATCATCCCCTACCCGACTACATAGGACAGGCTACATAGCAAGTGGACAGAATGGTCTCACAAAAATTAAGAAAAAAAACGAATGGCACGTCCTAGGTTATAGAGAAAAC
>JALVCY010000217.1 GCA_027009605.1 Saprospiraceae bacterium | reverse complement strand
CAACCTAGGGAGCCGAAGGCAATTAACGGTTTAACGGTGCAGCGGTTTAACGGTTTAACGGCTAGGCAGCTAAAAAATCTTACAACTATATCAATTACAGAATCCCAAATATCATATAATAAAGTAAAATCCCAAACAAAAATCCAAATCTCTCAACTAGCGAAGCGAATCAACTAGCGAAGCTTGCGAGTGAATCAACTTCTTCAACTTTTTCAACTAAAAACCCAAACAGAATATCGAATACCGAATGCCGAATATCGAATAATGAAGTAAAAAACCCCGGCAAAAACCCATATCATCTCAACCTGCAAAGCTCTCAACAACGAAGTCCGAATCCACGATAGTAATCGGGACGAGTCTCAACCTAGGGAGCCGAAGGCAATTAACGGTTTAACGGTGCAGCGGTTTAACGGTTTAACGGCTAGGCAGCTAAAAAATCTTACAACTATATCAATTACAGAATCCCAAATATAAAATGATAAAGCAAAACCCCAAACAAAAATCCAAATCTCTCAACTAGCGAAGCGAATCAACTAGCGAAGCTTGCGAGCGAATCAACTTTTTCAACTAGCGAAGCGAATCAACTTCTTCAACTTTCTCAAGCACAAAAGTCAAGCATCCGGCAATAGAACCAAGAACACCCCATCCCCAAGCCAAAGACCAAAAGCGCCACAGGCGCGCCCCAAAAACCAAAGACCAAAAAACCTATTTCCGCATCCAAACATCCCGCTGCGGGAACGGAATAGAAATATCATTTTCCCGAAAGGCCTTATCTATGGCAAAGCGCAAATCACTCTTAATATCCTCAATAGAATAAAAATTCCTAGCCCAAAAGAAAAGCTTAAAATCCAAGCTGGAATCCCCAAAGTTTTCCAACCGAATTCGGGGTCTAGGTCGATCCAATACATTGGGATGGGCAATGGCTACTTCCGTCAAAATCTTTTTTACTAACTCTGTATCCGTTCCATAAGCAACGCCTACGCCAATATCAAACCTAGTCTTAATATCAATATGACTCCAATTGATAACCTTATCCGTCACCAATTTTGAATTCGGAACAATAACCGAAATATTATCTCGCCCTTTGACCACCGATGTCCGCAAGCCTATTTGCACGACACGCCCGACATGGCTCTCCATTTCAACCCAGTCTCCGACTTCCACCGAGCGCTCAAACAAGAGTAAAATCCCCGAAAACACATCGTTAAACGTTTGTTGCAATCCCAAACCGACACCAACCAACAAGGCCGCAGTACCACCCCAAATCAGCGTCAAATTCAGCCCCAAGGCACTCAATGCAAACAAGAAGGCTAACACATAAATAAAATAACTCACCAACCGATTAATCGCATAACGGTTGCCTTCATCCAACTTCTTCGACGTGCTCCGTCCATAAAAACCGGCCAACACAATCTCTGTCAAAATCCAACCGATTATCCGTGCCCCAATCAACACAATAGCAGCCAAGAGCAAGCCTGATACCTTTATCGTAGTGTCCTTAAACTCAAATAGCACAAAGTCCAAATGAAATAAATCTAATAGCGCCAATCCCGCAAATAAAATAATTAATATCCGAGCCAACCGAATGGTACTATTCACTGCTTCTTTGGTCAAGTGCAGTGCCTTGGGGCCTTTTTCTTCTTCTATCCTTTGGTGAAAGCTATAGCTGATACTCTCCACGGCCAAACGAATCAATAAAGACGATACCTGCACAATCAACAGCGCCCTCAATATGGTCGAAAACCGAAAATCAAAAAAATCAAAATGATAAATGGAAAAATCCAACTGAAAAACCAAAAACGATATCGTCAGCCAAACCAAAAATAATAACATCACAAATCCCCGGTGCAACTTCCGCTTCTCCAAATCACTCAAATCCCGGCTCTTATGATACCACGGCAATAGCGAATGCTTTACAAAGAAATAAAACACAAAAAGCACTATCGCCGCTATCATACTCAAGATCAAATAACTTAGCATAATATCATTTCCACCTAGTGAAAAAAGATATAAATCATATTGTTCCAGTATGCTCATTTACTTCTTTTTGATTCGTGCAAATCCTCGTTCTTAATAGGACAACTCAACTTGCAGCTCATTAAAGTCCGTGATTAATGCATTCAACTCTATGCCCACCCTAAAATATCTCAACGATGTCCGAAGGACAAGTCTCAACTTAGAGAGCCGTAGGCGAACATCTCAACTTTCTCAACTTTCTCAACTTTCTCAACTTTCTCAACTTTCTCAACTTTCTCAACTTTCTCAACTTTCTCAACTTTCTCAACTTTCTCAACCTCCCAAACAACAATCTCCGCCCCAATCAGTTTTACCAAGAACAGCACCCAATACAACCACGATGCATTCCTGAACATTTTAGACGTTGTAGCATGGTTTTTGTTGTAATAAAAGACGCAAGAGTGCCAAAAATAATCTATTTTAGGCTGATTCTGCACAATCTACATGAAACAACTAATTCACATACTTTTTTTCAGCCTATTGGTCTCGCCTCTTTGGGGGCAGGCTCACAAGGCCATGAAACTCTACAAAGACAAACGATTTGCAGAGGCCATACCTTTTTTTGAAAAAGCCATCCAAAAAGATCCGGCCACCAAGTATCAATCCAAACTCGCCGAGTGTTACCGAAAAACCAACCAGCTCCAAAAAGCGGCAAAAACTTATGAAATCATTGTCCAACGCAAGCATTTCAGCAGCAAAACAATGCTGCGATATGGTGAAGTTTTGATGGGGCTCGGCCAATACGATGAAGCCAAATCTTGGTTCTTAAAATACGCCGAAAAAAATCCAAAAGACCCTACCGGAATGCTCAAAGCGGAAGCCTGCGACTACGTCAAGACCATTCAGCCCTATTTCCCAAAGGTCGAGTTCATACCCATTCCATTTAACTCTGACGCCGACGACTCCAACCCCACGCTCTACAAAGATAAGATCTACTTCTCATCCGATAGAAGCTCCGGCTTCAATGTCTTTAAGAAAAAATCAGGATGGACCGGGCGTGATCTTATTCGCATTTATTCTGTCGATTGGCAGGACTCGTCTTTGGCGACACCCCATCCGCTTCCCGGCAGAATTAATAATTTAAATAAAAATACCGGCGATGCTTCTTTTTCCCGAAAGGGCGATGTATTTTTCACACGCAATACCAACCGAATTTCAAAGGATGGAACTTACAAATTACATATTTTTCACTCCCGACTACTACCCAACGGGAAGTGGGAGAAGCCTGAAGAATTGTCCTTTTGTCAGCTGAGTATCAACTACTTACATCCCGCCATTTCGGATGATGGCAAGACTTTATTTTTTGCTTCCAACCGGAAAGGCGGAGAAGGGGGCATGGATTTATTTAGCTCCCACAAGACCGGAAGCCGGTGGAGCATTCCCGTCAATTTGGGCTCTGTCATCAACACCCCCGAGCACGAAATCTATCCATACATCCACCCTTCCGGAAAACTTTTTTTTAGTTCTAAGGGGCATAATGGGTTTGGCGGTTATGATATTTTTGTTTCTACAAAAAACGAACATGGCTTTTGGCAGAAACCCATTAATTTGGGGCAACCCATTAATTCCAGCGGCGATGATGTAGGGTTTTATGCGGATAGTTTGATGCAGTTGGCTTTGTTTTCTTCCACCCGGGCTTCCGGCAATGATGATATTTTTATGTGCCGGATAGATACCACTTCTCTGCTTGCGCAAAAAAACAATCCGATAGACAGCACATCTACCAAGCCTGTCTCCACGATACCGACCGACAGCCTGCCCGTTTTATCTGACGAGCAAATTAAAGAAAAATACCAACAAGAATTTCTAAAAAACGACCTTCAGCTAATGGCCGGTGATACCGTTTATTTAGTCAGCCCCCAATACCATACGGACGAGGTAGATGTGCCCGATTTTTTGCGCAAGCAACTGGATTTGCTGATTCCGGCCATGTACTTATCGAATGATTTGCAATTTTTTATTTACAGCTTCAACGATGAAGGCGCCCAAAATTTCTCGAAAGAGCGTATCACCACATTACGTGCTCAAGCCATTGGCGACTACCTTACGGAAAAGCACATCCTTCCTTCTAAAATATTTTGCAAAGGGTATTCCCTTGAAAATTCACAAAATTTTCCTACATTTGCTGACCCTAATAAGGTCATTATCTTGGTTAGAGACCCCGCAAACCAATAATTTGTAGAACAAACATGCGAGAAAAGATAAAACTACCTGACTCCATCTTCTTTGGAGACATCAAACGGCAATTCAAGACTTGGCTTGACCAACAAGCTTACTCCTCCTATTTTATGTTAGTGGATTCCAGCTCATCGGTTTATTGCCTTCCGGAAATACGCCACGTCCACCCCAAAATCAAATGGAACATCATCGAAATCCCCATGGGCGAGCAATACAAAACCATTACCACTTGCAGCCTAATCTGGGAAGAACTCCTTAAAAATGGTGCCGACAGGCACTCGTTACTCGTCAATTTAGGGGGCGGAGTCGTGGGAGACATGGGTGGATTTGCGGCCGGCACCTATATGCGCGGCATTGATTTTGTACAAATCCCTACAACTTTACTGGCGATGGTCGATGCTTCTGTCGGAGGTAAAGTTGCTGTAGATTTTCGGCTGGCCAAAAATATTATCGGTCTTTTCAAAAACCCCGTGGCCAATTTTATTGACTCCAGATGGCTCGCCACCCTATCCGATACAAACAAACGCAGTGGTTGGGGAGAAATGATCAAACACACCATTATTGCAGACGAAGAAGCCTTTCGGGAAATCCAGCAAATAACTTCTCCTTTTGACATCAACTGGGACAAATGGATTCAACACTCCATTTCTATAAAATACAATATTGTCCAAATTGACCCCACGGAAAAGGGATTGCGCAAAGGCCTAAATTTTGGACATACCGTCGGACATGCTGTCGAAACTTTCTTCTTGGAACTAGGCCAACCCAAAAGCCACGGGGAATGTGTAGCCATAGGCATGATTTGCGCAGCCTTTATCTCCAACAAAGTGGCCGGGCTGCCCCCTGCTCAGCTCAAAGACATCGTCGCTGTCATCATGAAGTGGTTTGACAAAACCACCATCCCCGAAAACCAACTGGACAAAATCTTGAGCTTCATGATGCGTGACAAGAAAAACTATTCCGGTTTACCCAACTTCACACTCATCCCACAAATCGGCTCTTATATCTATGACCAAAACCCCGACTGGGCGCTCATTCGAGAATCCATTCTTTTCTATAATCAACAATAGGGCTCTCAACTGGAAGCTTCCAGACCATTCTGAGCACCTAGACATAGACGAATGAGGGATAATGGTCATTCATCCCTCTTTCGTGTTTTCCCCATGGACTTAGTGGCCAAGGGGCGCAGTCGGAGTTTGTCCCCATTTGACCCTTTTCGATAATTTGTGTTGGGCGTAAGTTCCCGGGAAAAAATGCGGCTAAAGCCGGCTTCCGGCTTGGTTTTTTATCCGTCAGCTAAAGCAGACGGTAAAAGCTAGAGCAGATGGTAAAAGCTAGAGCAGACGGTAAAAGTAAAAGTTGATATTCCGGAAAAAGTCTAAATTCCTTAGCTTTAGCCTGCCTGCATCCCACATCAAATTTCTTCCAGCCGCTTTTTAACTTCTTCCACCACTTCTTTCTGTTTGGCTAATTCCTTTTTGGTGATTTCCTGTTCTTTTTCATTTTTTTGGATGTCTTCTTTAGCTTTCTGAATTTTCCGCTCATAGTTATCTATGTTCTTGTGGAGGCGCTCGTTATTTTTGATTAGCTTAGACAACTGTCCATCCTTCTTTTTCAATACTTTTTCGGCTTTTTTTAATTCCTTTCGGACTTTAGTCCGTAGAACTTCTTTTTTAAACTCTTCTAAAAAGGCGATGGCTCGTTCGTTGGCAGCTTCATCTTCGGCGGAGAAATAATTATCTTCGGTCTTTATCCAAACATGAACCAAAGCCCCATCCTTCCCCATTTTCTCAAATTTGGCAAAGATATCCACCGGACGACTCGCCAAATCGGCGACTGAAGCACCCAAGGAGACATATTCCTTTTGTTTTTTATTTCGCTTGGTCTTACCAAATTCTTTCATATAGTCCTTCCAGACTTCTTTGGTAAATTTGACCGATTCATCTACACTAAAGGTGTAAGCATTGTGGATTCCATCGCTCATCGCCATTTGGCTTTGGGACACATTCTGCGCCATCGCCGCAAGGCTAAAGCCTAAAATCACAAAAAGAGTCATTAATTTTTGCATAACTACTAGTTTTTACTAATTATTTGAGCTGTTGCATTATTGTTGAGCCGACTCCGAAAAATCCAATATCATATTTTGCTCCTTCAGCAATTCTTGACAAAGTGGACACTTCGGGGTAGGCACACCATTCAAATAATCAACTTGGTTAAAAATATGTAACTGTTTAGATACCCACTATTTTGGTTAAAAAATGCCCTTTTTGCGCCTGTTTTTGCTAAAATTTTCTCACGTAGCCCAGCTACGCTTCAAAAATTGTAGCTTCAACATCCACAAAAATGCCTATTTTTTGCCCTAAAATAGGAGCACCTAAACAGTTACAAAAATTTTTGGGTTGTCCCCAATCACATTTTGTAAAATCATAATAACTACTCTTGATGCTTACAAAATGCGGTTTTCATAGCAAATATAAGCCTATTTGGAAGGTGGTGCAAGTAGGCATGCAGGCCATTCGTCCCTACAGGCCTTTCACCCGTACCTTATAACCTTGAGTCTGCGCCGAAAAGTCCACTCAGCCAGAAATTAAAGCACAGAACAAAATCTCCAAACAGAACAAAATTTGGTGGTTTTACAGCAGAATACTTTTAGGAGTAAACTCAACCTTTAATTATCCGTTTTTTTCTTGGTAGGTCTTCTTCTCTTGGCACCTGAGTTTGGTTTAGGCCTATTTGGCTTGAGTTTAGGCTTATTCGGGTTAGGTTTAGGCTTATTGGGGTTGGACTTATTTGGTACAGACTTTTGTCCTTGGCGCTTGGATTTGGCCGGTTTTCTCCTTTGATTTTGTGTCGTGGAAGGCCGTTTTCTATTTTGATTAGATCTGCGTTTATTTTTGCGTCTGCGTTTTCTGACTTCCGGGGGCAATTCTACCACTTGGCCTACATTTTCGTAGTCCCATTGGTCTTCTTCGGTCGGTATATTGAGCATGACCTGCAAGTCCACCAAATTGGCCGGTTCTTCTCCCTTTCTGTTCATCGCTACGATTTCTTTGGCTTTTTCCGGAGTAATTGCATATAACTTGCTGCGCCCTCTCTCGGAATCATAGGCATAAAACATCAATTTGCGGAAAATATCGGTTTTGACCAGCTTGGCCAATCCGGCACCGGTTTTGAGCTTACGGGCATTTTTCGGAAAGGTGCGCAATGCTTCGACGTAATAATCTAACTCAAAGTTTAGGCAACATTTTAGGCGGCCGCATTGGCCGGACAGTTTGGTTTGATTAAAGGATAGATTTTGATAACGTGCGGCGGCCGTGGAAACCGATTTGAGATCCGTCAACCAAGTAGAACAACACAGCTCCCGGCCACAAGAGCCCAACCCGCCAATCAATGCCGACTCCTGCCGGGCACCAACTTGGCGCATTTTTACTCGAATCTTAAACTCTCGAGCATAAACCTTAATCAATTCCCTAAAATCTACACGCCCGTCCGCTATATAATAAAAGGTCGCTTGACGCAAATCCCCTTGATAACGGACATCTCCAATTTTCATGTCCAAACCCAACGAATTCACAATGGCTCTCGCCCGTATCATCGTTGAAATTTCGATACTTCTTGCCTGTGCCAGATTATCCAAATCCCGCTTATCTGCCAACCTGACAACTTTGCCGAATTCTGTATTGGGCTTAATTCTTTTTTTCTTGATTTGGAGCTTGACCAATTCTCCCGAAAGGGAAATTTTGCCCACATCATACCCACTACCTACATCGACCACCACCATGTCTCCGGTCACAGCTTGGAGATAGGCCGGATTATGAAAAAACTCCTTATGGACACCTTGCTTAAAACTAACCTCCACCAAGTCAAATCCATCCACATCACTAATGTCCATCTTGGCCATCCAGTCATAAGTATCTTTTCGACTACATCCACCGCTTTCGCAATAGGATTTTGTATTTTTTTCACTCATCTTTTTTCTTTTTAGGTGCGGGTCAACCTTTTTCCTTTATCAACTTAGCTGCTTGCGCAAAATTCGATTGATTTTGAAAGATACATCCATAAATAAAATCTTAGGATTCGCATTCCTTTCAATCGCATAATAGCACTCATCTAACAAGGCGACCAACTCACTCAATCCATCAAAACCTATAAAAGCAGCCATTTTTTGGATAAACACGGCTTGTGATTCTTCCAAACCTTCCGGCTTGCTCCCGGCCATTCGCGAAAGCAACATCATCCGCAGCAATCGGAGGCCTAAATTCATCAATTGCTTTTGACGCTCCCGACCCAACTTGGCCATTTCTTCTACCAAACCGACCAGTTGCCCTTCCTTATCTTGAAAAGCCAACCGCATCCATCGTATAAATATAGGCGTTAACTCATCAGATTGTGCTTGCGCAATATGGTAAGCTGTACTCAAATTGCCCTCTGCTAGTAACGCTACGGTTTGCGCTTTGTTCTCATCCATACCCCATTGATTTTGTGCAAATTCCTTCACTTCTTCGTCCGTAAAGGAAGAAAGATGCATAATCTGACAACGGGAAATAATCGTATTTAGGATTTGCTCCGTATTTTGGGCAACCAAAAAGAACAAGGTATCTGCCGGCGGCTCTTCTATTATTTTCAACAAACGATTGCCTTCTTTGCCCAAATATTCCGGAAGCCAGATAATTTGAATCTTATAAGGCGCTTCCACGGATTTTAGCGAAAGCTGCTGTACGATGCGCTGGCACTCATTTTTATTGATATTAAACTGCTTATTTTCTGCCCCCAAGACATCCATCCAGTCATGTATCGACGGATAGGGTTTTTGTGCAAGCAACTCGCGCCACTCCTTATAAAATTCCGAACTCATCCCCTCATAACCCGAACGAGAAATAACCGGAAACGTATAGTGCACATCCGGATGTATGTGCTGCTCCACCCGTCGGCAATGCCGGCAAACACCACAACTATCCCCGTCTTGGCGATCCGTACACAACAAGTATTGCGCAAAGGCAAAGGCCATCGCCAAGCCTCCATTGCCTTCCGGCCCCAAAAACATCAGCGCATGAGACACCCGGCCTTCGGATGCCATATTTTTTAGCTCTTGTTTGATTTTTAATCTACCGGGGATTTGTTTGAATTGCATTGACTTCTTTTTTTCTATTGGGCGCTTACTCCCCCAGCCAAGCCATCACGACTTCACAAATAGGCGGATTGGCCGGCGAAAGCATCGCTTCCAGTTCGCCATCTTCACTAATCAAGTATTTTTGAAAATTCCAACCAACTTTATTATCCATGTGTCCATTTTCACTACTTTGGGTCAACCACTTAAACACCGGGTGCTTATTGCGCCCTTTGACTTTGACTTTTTCGGTCAACGGAAAAGTCACATGATATTCTTTTTGGCAAAAATCCAGTATTTCCGGCTCACTTTTGGGCTCTTGCCCCCCAAAATCATTACTTGGAAAACCGATGACTTCGAGTTTGTCTCCGTATTTTTCATGAAGTTCTTGCAATTGAGCCAGCTGATGGGTAAACCCACATTCCGAAGCAATATTGACTATCATCAATTTCTTGCCTTTGTAGTCAGCCAAATCTATGGTTTGGCCGTCGATAGATTTTACTTTAAATTGGTGTATGGACATCTGGTGGTAACTTACAAGTACTAAAATTGGCGACATCGGACGATGCATCAACCAAGACAGCGTACTTGTTGATTTTAAAATCTGTTTTCACAAAATTAGGTAAAATTTTGGAAACGAATGGAGTTTATATCCGGGACGAAGGGCTTTGTGCCAAAATAAGGCAAAATCCGAAGAGTCAAGACAACTAACGGTATAACGGTATAACGGTATAACGGTGTAACGGTGTAACGGTGTAACGGTGTAACGGTATAACGGCTAGGCAGCCAAGAGCCTACTCCTTGAACGCCGTTAAAGGTCAAAGGTGAAAGGTAAAAGGGCAAAGGGCAAAGGTAGGCAGGAAAGAGAGCGCCCCCTTGAACGTCCGAAGGGCAAATTGAACCTGCCTGCAGCAGGCAAGCGTGCGAAGCACAAATTGAACGCCGAAGGCAACTAACGTTCATCCCTACTGCAACACAAAAACCACCGGCCGTTTATGCAAGTCCTTCGGGAGATTTTTTTTCCATTGGGCGATGGTTTTGGTTTGGATGAATTGCGTAGGCATGGTCAGGTCGGCGGCGATGGTCAACCGGGTGTTCGTGGAGAGCACGGCCATGGCTTGGGTCAAGATTTGTTGGTTTCGATAAGGTGTTTCGATAAAAATTTGGGCTGCCTTTTGCCGGCGGGCGAGCTGTTCCAGTTTTCGCAAAGCAGGGATTAGCTGCTCTTTTTTTGCCGGAAGGTAACCATGAAAACTAAATGCCTGCCCATTCATCCCGCTTCCCATCAAGGCCAACAATATAGAAGACGGCCCCACTAATGGATGAACGACAATGTCTGCTTCATGTGCCATCGCCACAATCAATGCGCCCGGATCAGCCACCCCCGGACAGCCCGCTTCGGACATCAGTCCCACATCATGCCCTTGCCGGATGGGCGTCAACATTTGCTGCAAGTCACCGGGTGTCGTCCGCTTATTCAGTTCAAAAAAGGTCAAGTCATCAATGACCACTTCTGGCGCTAATTTTCGAATAAATCTTCGAGCGGTACGGACTCTTTCGACAATAAAAAATTGAATTTGGCCCATTATCCGGCGATTATACTCGGGGATGGTATGAATATCGGTTTCCGAAAGGGGAACCGGCAATAAATAAAGCTGTGCTTTCATCCCGCAAAGATAGTTTTTTGGGGCGAAATCTTTTGGATTGTTTTGAGAAAGAAATAGTCATTCAACCATCATTGCCCGGATCTTTTCGTGTCTTTCCCGGCTCATTACCTAAATCTCTTGGCCGCCTAGCCGGTACACCGCCACACCGAAGAAATTATTCCACCCCTGATTTCAACAAATCCAAATTGTGCTGAGCGGCTAGGTTTTCCGGATCTAATTTTAGCGCAAGCAGGAATAAATCTTTTGCTTTGTCTTTGTCAGTATGGATTAGTGCGAGCCCTTTATTGATGTATAATTCAGGGCTTTTCATCCCCAGTTGCTCCGCCCGGTCAAACCATTGAAAAGCCAAGTCACGCTTCCCTTTTTTAAGCGTAACCAGGCCGGAAAATAAGTAAAAAGTCGGATTGTTTGGGAAGTGAATAATCCCATTTTTGGCGGTCTGTTCGGCCCCTTCAAAATCTTCGGACTTCCATTGGCAGCGAATCAACTCCTCCAGCGCATCTTCAAAAAAAGACGTTTTGGACGCTTCCGCAAAATCCTTGCAAGCCCCTTTAAAGTCTTTTTTTTGCTTGCGCAAAAGCCCCCGGTTAAAATAATATTCGGGTCGCGGTTCTAGATTAATGAGTCGTGTGTATGTCCCCAACGCCTGATTCGGTTGATGCAAATCTATGTAGGCATTGGCTTGGAGCTCCAGTGCGGACGCTTCCAAAAAAGAATCTTCAAGCGCTTTGGACAATTCATTAAACACCTTTTCCGGCTGCCCTTTTTGGAGCAAGATATCAGCTTTACGCAAGTGAAATATCGGCTGATCATCAATATCTATGGCACGATTGATATAGTAATCCGCCTTCTCGGCCTGATCCAATTTGGCATAAATCAATCCCGTCAAACTATACAAGTCCGGATCCATCGGGTCTTTGCCAATGAGTGTGCGCACATCAAACAACGCCTTGTGGTACTCCTGCATCTGAAAATAAACAATCGCCCGATTATAACGTGCTTCCCGGTAATCCGGATTTTTCTCTAACGCCACCGTATAATAATCCAAAGCCCGGGCAGCAACGCCAAGTTCCTGGAACTCAACCCCTTTCGCAAAATACTTCTCCGCCAACTCTTGACCCAAAGACGCTTGCGCAAAAAACAATAAATAAATAAAAATAGGTATGGCTTTACTCATCAGGCAAATTTAATGTACATAACAAAACTTGGCACTTAACTTGCAGTACAAAAGTCGTTCCCAACTGTCAACATACTATGAGAAAAAATGACTTTGGGCAAGTTTTGGTGGTACCTGTAAACACAGGTACCATCATCACTTTTTGTTTTTGATTGCGGCCGACAGAAGGCTACATTTATTTGTAAACTGAAACAACCCAAAATGCTGAAGTACCTACATTTACTTTTTCTATTGTTACCGTTTTCGGTATGGGGCTATAGCCCGGAAGATGTCTCTTCTTTTACAGAGAATTATGGTTATATCGCCGTTCGGCAAATGATAGACTATGACATTCCCGCAAGTATTATTTTGGCGCAAGCCTTCCTAGAATCTAAGCACGGCACCAGCCAATTAGCTAAAGAAAATAACAATTTCTTTGGCATCAAAGCCAAAAGTGATTGGGACGGCCCCTATGTCGTCATGCGCTCTGCCGAATACAAGCATCATCGGCGATTTGTCAAAAAATCCAGATTTAGAAAATACGACTTTCCCGAGGAGTCTTGGCGTGACCATTCCGAGTTTTTGGCTAATAGCCGACGCTATAACCGGCTATTCGAGAAAGGTTTGTTCAACTATCGGGGGTGGGCTCGCGGTCTTCAAAGAGCCGGATATGCCACCGACCCAAAATATGCCAGCAAACTCATCCATCTGATTGAGCGGCACCATCTAAATGATTTTGACAAGGTCGCTTTTCGGATTGCACACCATATACCTATCAATTTGGAAGCTGTCCACCCCGATAACCGCCAAGCGCTCCGAGCACTACAAAGCATATTTGAGCAGGTGGCACAAAATACCACTCAAAAGGAATTATTAGCAGAATCTGCCCAACAAGAAAAAGAAATGGCCGAAAGTATCCAATTTGATACCAACCGGACTCCGGAGCCTGCGGCAACCAAGTTTTATGTCTATCTCTCCGAAGAAACCAAACCTATTATCCGGCAAGTGGATCGTTCCAAAATCGACCATTTTGAGTACAAGAAGTAAGTTTTTTTATATGTAGGGCAATTAGCCGATTCAATTATTTGGGTCGGCTTTTTGTTTTTTCTTTTAGTTGAAGGAGTTGATTCGCTGCGCTAGTTGAAGAAGTTGATTCGCTCGCAAGCTTCGCTAGTTGAAAAGTTGAGACGTTCGCCTTCGGCTCTCTAGGTTGAGACTTGTCCTTCGGACTTCGGGTTGAGAGCTTCGCAGGTTGAGATGATTTGGGTTTTTGTTGGGATTTTTACTTCATTATTCGGTGTTCGGCATTCTACATTCGATATTCTGTTTGTCGAGAAAGTTGAAGAAGTTGATTCGCTCGCAAGCTTCGCTAGTTGAAAAAGTTGAGACGTTCGCCTTCGGCTCTCTAGGTTGAGACTCGTCCCGATTACTATCGTGGATTCGGACTTCGGGTTGAGAGCTTCGCAGGTTGAGATGATATGGGTTTTTGTTGGGATTTTTACTTCATTATTCGGTGTTCGG
>JALVCY010000216.1 GCA_027009605.1 Saprospiraceae bacterium | reverse complement strand
AACTAGCGCAGCGATTCAACTAACGAAGTCCGAAGGACAAGCGAATCAACTAGCGCAGCGATTCAACTTTTCATCTAAAATCTAAACAGAATATCGAATGCAGAATGACCAATACAGAATAATGAAGTAAAATACAACCCACTACCCAAGCCAAAGACCAACAGCAGCTTGCTGCGTCCCAAAGACCAAAGACCAACATTCAAAAAAGTTACCTATCTTTACCCCTAGACTTACTTCAAAAACATCAAAAATAAAGTCCATGAAACCACTCATCATTCTCTTATTGGTCACCCTTTCCTGCTCTGCTTTCGCCCAAAAAAACTTGCCCCGGTCTGTTAACTTTCTTCATTCCGTCAAAAACAAAACCAGGACTAAAACAGAAGGAATTCCCGGCTCAAACTATTGGATCAACAAAGCCACCTACAAAATAAACGTCCAACTCGAGCCCTATTCCGGCCAATTAACCGGCAGTGAAGACATTATTTATGAAAATAACTCTCCCGACACCTTAAAAAATATGGTCATTGCCTTGTACCAAAACTTTTACAAAAAAGGCCTTTGCGCTGATTACAACACCGCCCCCGAAAAACAAACGGAAGGCGTACTCATCCAAAATCTGACCGTCGATGGCGTCCCATTAACAGGCGAAAAAGCCAAGCAAGTCCGCACAAATATGTATTTGGATTTAGACCAACCCATCTTACCCCATGCCACCGCCCGACTCCACATAGAATGGTCTTATTGGGCTCGCAAGGGCAATAATGTGCGCACCGGAAATTATGGCGAAGGCCGGCATTTTACCGGTTATTTCTATCCCAAGATTGCGGTCTATGACGATATGGACGGGTGGGATCGAGCCGATTATTTGGGTATCACAGAGTTTTACAGTGATTTTAATGACTACGATGTCCGTGTGACGATGCCCAAAAACTTTGTGGTTTGGGCAACCGGCATGCTCCAAAACCCCGAAGAAGTCCTACAACCCAAATTTGTCAAACGCCTAAACAAAGCCAAACACTCCACTCAAGTCGTCAGCATCATAGATTCGTTGGACGTACAAGCCGGCAATATTACCCTGCCGAAGGCACAATTGACCTGGCATTTTATAGCAAAACAAGCGCCTGATTTTGCTTTTGCGACAGACAAAGACCATCTTTGGGATGCGTGGATGGTCACGGTTGATCCCCAAACCGGTCGCCAAGCCTTTGTCGCCGCTTCTTACGAAAAAGAATCCAAAGATTACTACGGGGTCGCCAAAATTGCCGGTGAAGCCTTGATGAATTATTCCACCAAATTTCCCGGAGTCCCCTACCCTTTTCCGGCGATGACTATTTTCAATGCCCCGGCCGGGATGGAATTTCCGATGATGTGCAATGACGGGACGACCAATTCGTTGGCGAGCACCATGGGTTTGACTTATCACGAAATAGCGCATACGTATTTCCCCTTTTACATGGGCATTAACGAGCGCAAATATGCGTGGATGGATGAAGGTTGGGCTACTTTTTTCCCTAAACAATTTTTCAAGGACTATGTGCCGGACTATGATTTTCATAAAACCCGCGTAGAGCGTTATCTCCAAATCGCCGGAACAGAAGGAGAAGTCCCCGTCATCACTTTGTCGAAAGACCAACACAACCGCTTGATTTATCGCAACTCCGCCTACAACAAACCCTATTTGGCCTATTCTTTTTTGCAAGAATACCTAGGTAAAGACAAATTCAAATCAACTATTCAAGGCTATATCCGGGATTGGCACGGTAAACACCCGACGCCCTATGACTTTTTTAATGCCTTTAATACCCTTTCGGGAAAAAATCTAAATTGGTATTGGAAGAATTGGTTTTTTGATAAAAACTATGCGGATATTACTCTTTCCACGTTGGCCGACCAAGGGATTTATTTGGATAATGCCGGCGGCTTATTCGTCCCCATCAAAATTGTTGTCACGCCCAAAAAGGGGAATCCGATAACCATCGAAAGAAACTTTGACTTCTGGAAAGACGGGCTCGACCATCGTTTCATCATGCTCCCTTTGCAGAAAGATGAAATCAAATCGGTCGAAGTCAATAATTGGGGCCGAATTCCCGACACCAATTTGGAAGACAATATCATCAACACCAAGTAAAATGAAATACCTGCCCATACTCTTGCTATTCCTGCTCTCCTGCCGCCCCCCCAAACCGCAGAAAGCTTTCCGCAAGGACTTCACTACTGAAGAGCAAGAAATTATCCGTTTATCCAAAGACATCATTCGGAATTCCTACTTCGGCACATTCATCACCATAGACTCCGATGGCCAACCACGTGCCAGAGTGATGGAACCATTTGAGCCAACCCAAGACTTCATCATTTGGCTCGCCACCAACCCCAAAAGCCGGAAAGTCAAACAAATCCAAGCCAACCCCAATGCTACCTTACACTATTTCGACAAAAAAAATCTTGGTTATGTATCCCTAATGGGCCAAGCCACCCTAGTCAACGACCCGAAAATCAAAGCAACCAAATGGAAAAAAGGCTGGGAAAACTTCTACCCCAACAAGAACAAAGACTATCTGCTAATAAAGTTTGTTCCCGAGACCCTAGAGCTTATCAGCATCCCCAACAAATTTACCGGCGACCCAACCACCTGGAAACCCCACTCCATAGCTTTACGCCGATAGCAGGAGCCAATTGCATGTACCCCAAAAGAAAAACAAGATGAACAAAGTGTCCGTAAAAGCCAAAAACCCACCAATTTTCAAAATTTACGACAAGACGGTACATAACCATCCCCCCTTACAGCCCAATCTCATCAGATTTTGGAAATCTAAACCGGTAAAAATCCGCTAAAATGAATAAATCTAACGAAACCATCGCCTTGGAAACCATGAATTGGGTCAATCGTGTCGTCATCGGGCTTAACTTTTGTCCTTTTGCGAAGCCGGTAGTAACTCAAGATAAGTTGCATCTGAGAGTAGTCCAAGATTCAGATTGGGCAGCTATTTTGACGGAAGTCATTGACGAATGTAATCTATTGGATGCTTCCGCAAACAAGGAGACGAGTTTGGTGGTTTTACCGGGTTTAGAAGGAGATTTTTTGGCTTATTTGGATTTGGTTCAGTTGGCGGAAGATTTGTTGGAAATGCATGGATTTTTAGGAATTTACCAATTGGCTACCTTTCATCCGGACTATGTTTTTGCGGAAGCATCAACGGATGACCCGGCCAATTATACCAATCGCTCGCCTTATCCTATGTTGCATATCATACCCGAAGAACAATTGCAAAAGGCCATCGAATCCTATCCTGATGTAGCCCAAATCCCGAAAAATAATAAAAAGCTGGCTCGCCTGAAAGGATTAGCAGCCATGGAGACCTTGCGGAAAAATTGTTTTACGTAAACCTTGCGTTGCCCCACCAATCAATCCATTAGCCTTTCTTAAACCCCATAGATTTTTTCTGAAACACATCGCCGTCGTTATTGAGGGCAAAAGATTGGACATCGACCAGCAACAATCTATTGACAGAAGCAGACTTCCGCTTTTCGGCCGGTAAATTGGCTAAGCGGATATTTTGATTTTTGATGGCTTCTGTAACGACATTTCTGACGGTACGAGCATTGCCAAAGTATTTGTCCCGACGCTCGTGGATATACTTGAAATATTTTTTGAGATAGGCGAGTGCCTTGGGAGCAATTTTGATTTTTTCTTGCTCAAACATGTCCCGGGCGATTTCCAAAAGCATGTCCGGCTCGTAGTCATCAAATTTCAAAATCTTATCAAAACGAGAAGCCAAGCCGGGATTTGCCTTTAAAAAAGCCTCCATATTGTCCGGATAGCCCGTAGCGAAGATATAAAATTCTCCGCGGTGATCTTCCATTCGTTTTAGGATGGTTTGGATGGCTTCGTCTCCAAAGTCGCCGGAAGTCTTGCCGATATTTGACGTAAGTGAGTAGGCTTCATCTATAAACAGGACGCCTCCATACGCCTTTTCAATCATTTCATTGGTCTTGATAGCGGTTTGTCCCACAAAGCCGGCCACCAAACCTTGGCGATCTGTCTCGACGATGTGTCCCCGCTCCAATAAGCCCAAGGCTTTGTAGATTTTTGTTAAAATCCGTGCTACCGTAGTCTTTCCGGTGCCGGGATTACCGACAAATACGGTGTGCAAAAAGAACTTATTCAGTACATCTTTGCCACTTTCTTTATAATAGCGGACTAATTTGACCAACTCAAAAATCTCGTTTTTGACATTTTCCATGCCGCGGAGCTTGGACAATTCTTCCAAGGAAGTTTTGAGCAAAGGCTCATCAATCGGTAGATTCGGTACTTTGCGCTTACGCTTAAATTTGACCTTTTCAATATCCTGCAAGATGATGGTCGAAAGAGCTCTTTTGTCGAGTTCTTTTGGATGTTCCGAGCTCATGACGCGGAGACCAAGATTGATTTTGGCCTTTTCTAGGACGTCATTAACAAAACGGGCATTGCCAAAAGTGCGATCCCGATCCCGATAAGCATCTATAATGTGCCGGTTAAGGGCTTTGGAGGCGGCCGGCGAAAGGCTGACTTGTTTGTTGGCGCAAGCATATTCAGCAATTTCCATCAATTCACTAGGCATGTAGTCCCTAAAATTAAAGAAAAGCTTAAATCTGGATTTGAGTCCCGGATTGGAATCCAAGAAATATTTCATTTCTTTGGGGTAGCCGGCGACAATGACGACTAAGTTGCCGATGCCGTTGGACATTTCTTTGATAAGAATTTCTAGGACTTCCCGGCCAAAATCTTTGGAATCATCTTCCGAACGAGCCAAAGCGTAAGCTTCATCAATAAACAGGACACCGCCGCGAGCTTTTTCAATAGCTTCTTTTACTTTAGGGGCGGTCTGACCGATGTACTCACCGACCAAATCTACCCGGTCCACCTCATGTACGTGCCCTTTGGTCAAAAGGCCCATTTTTTTGTACAGCTTGCCCATCATTTTGGCGACGGTGGTTTTTCCGGTGCCGGGATTACCACTGAATACGGAATGGACTAGGGGGTTGGTATTTTCTTGAAATCCTTTTTCTTTGCGGAGTCTCAAATATTTGATGTATTGGGCATGGTTATAAACTTGGGTCTTAATTTCCGTAAGGCCAATCAAGTTGTTGAGTTCCAGCATGACATCGTCAAAACTCTCGTGGTCGTCTTCCGGTTCTTCCGGTAAAAATGCTATTTTGTCAACCGAATCGGGCACCATGATGGGCGCAGAGCCAAAAACGTCTTTTTCTCCAATTTCAAACGGCACAATCGCCAGTAGGTAGTCCATAAAGACGATTTCAGCGGTATAAACACCTTTGCTCCAAGAGCCTTTAACGTTGGAGCCCCAACCGGCAGTCAGATGGACTTCGTCATCGCCCCGTTTGACTTTGTGCAAACGGGTAGCTTGGCCTTTGAGTTCACGAGTCAGATTATTGAATTTGATGAAAATCTCACAATTCCACATCCGTTCAAAGACTAGATTCTCGAAGGTCATATCCACAAAAATATAGCGGGTACTATCCTTGCGGAAAGCGCTTTGGTATTTGCGGTCTTTCTCTTGCAAATCATCAAAAGTGCCTTCAAAAAGTTTGATGGACTTGACGGCAAGAAAAGGATTTTCGTAAGGATTATCCGAAAAAATAGAATCCGGCGACGGCTCTTCAATGTAGAAGTATTTGGTGCCTACTTTTTCTCCATCTATCCAAGCTTCCCAATAGTAGGAGCCCCGTTTCCAGAAGGTGCCCGGCTTTTTGTTGCCCCAGCCTTCTCGCACGTACATGATATTATCAAATTGGCTGACTTTTTTTTCTAGTTTTAGGGAGCAAATTTCTTTGTGTTTGCCCTTGGTTCGGCGGGTAGAGAAACATTTGAGTTCTAGGTTGGCATGCCAGTCCTTGCGGCCAAATTGAAGGTTGATAAAGGACAGCTCCAAGTAGATGTAAGCCACCTTGCTTTTCTCAAATACTTGTCTATATTTTTTGGTATTATTGGCTAGCCACTCTGTGGATGAATAAAGCTTAATTTCTTTGAACTTGAAATTGGAAGTAGGTTTTTCGATATTTCCTTTTTCTTCTAGCGGCATAGTCTTTTTTTCTGGTAACCAAACGAACCGGCAATAACGTTTATTTTTGGGAAATAATCAAAAAAAAGAAGGGGATTAACATTCTTTTGACTGAAAAGAAGTGAAAATCGCTTTTAGAGCCGGTTACTACATTTTTTTTTTTGCGGAAGCCATCTATTCACGATTTTTTTTATACCTTGTGGTAGCAACGATATTGTTGACAAAAAATGGAAAGGAATAAGATGAAAAAAACATTACTTTTATGGGTACTACTAGGTACTTTATTTTCAGCGCAAGCGCAGACTTTCTCGGACGACTTTGAGTCGTATGCCGATGGCGCTAAAATTGCAGCCTCGTCAAGTGATTGGACAACTTGGTCGGGGGGGACAGCTTCGGAAGATGCGCCCATCACAACAGAACAGGCGCATAGCGGTACCAAATCGCTAAAATTTCACGGTGTAGGCAATGGAGGCCCATCGGACATTATTTTGCCGTTTGGTGGTCAAAAAGTGTCCGGTAATTTTGAGCTGAGCTTTTGGATTTATGTAAAGTCCGATAACTCCGCTTATTTTAATCTTCAAGCAACAACAACGCCCGGGACGACTTGGACCGAAGACTTTTTATTTAATGCCGATGGCAGTCTGTCCGGTACAAAAATGCCTTTTGTCGGGACTTATTCCCAGGGGCAATGGACTCAATTTACCCTAAAAATCGACTTGGATCATAATATTTGGAAGATATATATGGATGATGTCTATCAAGGGAGTTATATTAACCCGGTGAATAAGATCGCTTCGATGGATATTTACCCTACGAATGGGGTCTCGGATTTTTACATTGATGATGTTTCCTACACTTATGATAGTGCGACTCCTGTTTTGCCGGCGTTGGATGCTTCTTTGGATTTTATAACACTTCGCCCCAGATATTTGGCAGGCACTACCGTCGCTCTTCAAGCTCGTGTGCGCAATGTCGGTACGGATACCATTCATTCGTTTGACATCCACTACCAAGACGATAACGATACGAACACAAAAAGCTATACGGGATTGTCGATTAAACCTTTGGAGACTTATATGATTCTTTTGAATGGGGATTCAACGGATATTCCGGCAGGCTCTATGATTGTTCAGGCCGCTGTCTTAAATGTCAATGGTGCAGTAGATACAGATTCGACCAATAATATATTCAATGGCATCACAAACGCTACTCAACCGGCTCCACACCGTAAAGTGCTTTTCGAAGAAGGAACGGGAACTTGGTGCCCTTGGTGTCCCCGGGGAGCCGTCTATATGGATCGAATGGCGGCAAGGTATCCTGATCATTTTGTAGGAATTGCCGTTCATTCGGGAGACCCGATGCAGGTTACGGGGTATCCTAATGGGGTCGGTTTTTCTTCCTATCCGAGTTTTACGACAGATCGTAGTGGGATTGAAGACTTGGATAATTTCGAGCATTTAGAAGGGAATTTCTTCACGAAAATTGTGACGAATCCGCCGGCAGCCGTTTTTAGTGGCGGTACGTATGATGTGGATTCTAACGAATTGACCTTGATTGCGCAAGCGGATTTTTTGCAAGATGTTTCCGTGCAATACAAATTGGCGGTCATCTTAGTAGAAGAAGAAGTGACCGGTACCGGCTCGGGTTACGCACAAAAAAACAATTACGCAGGCGGTAGTAATGGCTCAATGGGTGGGTATGAGAACTTACCTAGCACGGTGCCGGCTTCTCAAATGGTTTATAATCACGTAGGCCGCAAACTAGTGAGTCCCTTAGGCGGTGTAGTCAATAGCTTGCCGGCGAGTGCTTCTAACGGGGAGTCTTATAATTACCAGATGCCCGTCGCAAAGCTTGATACTGATTGGGATTTTGATAAGTTGCATGTTGTGACTTTGTTGATTTCGCCTTCCGGGAAAGTGGTCAATGCCAATAGCCAAACGGTGGCCGAAGTGTTGGACGCCGTCGTCGCCAATAATTATGTAGAAGCCAATTCCGATTTGGCGCAAGTATATCCAAATCCGATGAGTGACCAAGCTCAAATCTTTTTGAGTCTAAATGAACCATCTGAAGTTAATTTATTGATATTCAATGAATTAGGTCAGTTAGTCCAAAAAGTAGATTATGGCTTCCTTGCGGAAAAAACAAATCTAAATTTGGATGTCAGCCGGCTTCATGCGGGGGGATATACCTTACGGATAAATACCAAAAATACGAGTATTACCAAGCGTATTGTTATTCAAAAATAAGCGCTAGGGAATCACTCTAGGAAAAACTTACAAGCCCAATCCCCATACTGATTTTCGAGTGGGGCTATGGCTTGTGAGTTTTTTTTTGTAACTGTTTAGGTGCCCCAATTTTAAGGCAAAAAATAGGCATTTTTGTGTATGTTGGCGTAGGGACGCACGGCCGTGCGTCCCTACGTGAGAAATTTTTTTGCAAAACAGGCGCAAAAAGGGCATTTTTTGACCAAAATAATGGGTGCCTAAACAGTTACTTTTTTTTGGTATAATTGTAGCTCCATTGGAGCGACCAGTAGAGCCCTTTTTGGGGGCTTTTTTGTGTCCCGGGCTGGACGTCATCTTTGTCGGATCGTAACTGCGACACAGGGTTAAGACATACGACTTTTCGGAATCAACGCAAAGATGATTTATGTCTGCTGCAGAGATGAACAAAACGTCCTAAAAAAAATCCACACTTTATAGAAAAAATCCTACCTTTGACCCGCAAACAATGGGGGCGGAGAATGTGCTTCATTTTTTGTAACTGTTTAGCTACCTGCTAATTTTTGCTAGAAAATGCCTATTTTCTATCTAAAAATGGGGGCATCTAAAGAGTTATCATTTTTTTTCTAACCAAAACTAACAACATCATGATCATTGGTGTCCCAAAGGAAATAAAAACAAACGAAAACAGAGTAGCCTTGACCCCTGGTGGTGCTTTTGAATTAATTAAGCACGGGCATTCTGTCTATGTCCAAAAATCTGCCGGATTAGGCAGTGGCTTTTTGGATGCAGAGTACAAGCAAGCCGGCGCTAAAATTTTGCCCACCATCGAAGCGGTTTATAAAAAAGCGGAGATGATAATGAAGGTCAAAGAGCCTATCAAATCTGAATATGCTTTGGCTCGTGAAGGGCAGTTGCTTTTTACTTATTTTCACTTTGCTTCCGGTAGAGCATTGACCAATGCTATGATGAAGGCAAAGGCGACTTGTTTGGCTTACGAGACGGTTGAATTGCCTAATGGAGCTTTGCCGCTATTGATTCCGATGTCTGAAGTGGCCGGACGTATGGCCATTCAAGAAGGTGCAAAATATCTGGAAAAACCACAGAAAGGACGGGGTATTTTATTAGGGGGCGTACCGGGTGTCCCTCCTGCCAAAGTATTGGTCTTAGGAGGCGGTATCGTTGGAACGCAGGCCGCCAAGATGGCTGCCGGTCTAGGTGCTCAGGTGACTATTTTGGATATTAATTTGGATAGATTACGGTATCTATCGGATGTGATGCCCCCCAATGTCATGACAATGTACTCTAGCGAATTCAACGTAAGAGAAATGGTCAAAACGCATGACTTAATTATTGGTGCAGTCCTTATTCCCGGAGCTAAAGCGCCTAAATTAATCACCAAAGACATGTTAAAGACCATGCGTCCGGGGACGGTATTGGTGGATGTGGCTGTTGACCAAGGTGGATGTATTGAGACTACTAAGCCGACTACACATACCAATCCAATTTATATCATTGATGGCGTGGTGCATTATTCGGTAGCGAACATGCCGGGGGCGGTTCCTTATACTTCTACTTTGGCCTTAACAAATGCCACCTTGCCTTATGCCATCCAATTAGCCAACTTGGGTTGGAAAGAGGCTTGTCGTCGCTCCGAACCTTTGAAAAAAGGTCTGAATGTCATTGACGGCAAAGTGGTTTACAAAGGAGTGGCTGATGCTTGGAAGAAGAAGTTGGTGGATGTCGAGTCTTTCTTGTAAAAGATTGAAGATTAATATAGGATAACCATTCAGCAAGGATGCTTTTGTTTTTTAGCCGGAATGATTCGTGTTGAGTCACAGAATAAGAAGTCGGGGCGAATATTGATTTGGTCCGACTTTTTATATATTGCTCGGAAACTAATTTGGACTCGCCAATTCTAAGGGTTGACGATTCCACCAAAATATCCAAATATGAAAAAGCTAGTTTTGATAATTGCTTTGGTCTGGTTGCAGTTGGTTTTGTTTGCACAAAATATGGACACGACTTATGTTGGTGCCGATACCACAGCAGCCGGTTATAAGCTGGGTCGGAAAATAGGCGATTGGATACCTGTTGTGTTTATTATGACGATTATGCTGTTGTATATTCGGGGTGCTTATCGTCATGGGAACTTGAAGAAGGGGGAAATGGAAGATGTGGATTAGATTCTGTCAACTGTCCGGAAGTTTGGAGATTTTGTTCATCACTTTAATTTCTGACAGAGTGGACTTTTCGGAGCAGGCTCAACGCTTGAACCGAATACAAGCTTCAAGAATAAAATTTGGCAACTTTTCCGGCTATTTCTATAAAACCGACTTTTAGGATTAAGCAAACTTTTGGAAAGTTCATCATTCTTACAAGAAAACTACCTAACTTGTCGCTCAAAACAAGATAAGAATATGCCACTGAACAAAGCCATTTTGCGAAAGCTCAAAAACTTCAAGGGAGAAGTCTATAACGATGCGTTATCTATTGGGATTTATGCGACGGATGCTTCGGTTTATCAGATAAAACCATTGGCGGTGGTGGTGCCGAAGGATGAAGAAGATGTGATTTTGGCGCATCAGGTGGCGTTTGCTCACGACTTGCCCATTTTGCCTAGGGGGGCAGGGACTAGTTTGGCGGGGCAGACCGTGGCCAAGGCGTTGGTGATTGATTTTTCCCGGTATATGACCCAAATTTTGGAGATTAATCCGGAACAAAAAACTGCCCGTGTCCAGCCCGGAGTCATCCACCAAAGCTTAAATCGTGCTGTCCAAAAGTATGGATTGTTGTACGGCCCCGATCCCGCTACGTCCAGCCGGGCCAATATGGGGGGGATTATTGCCAATAATTCTTCGGGCTCGCATAGTATTGTGTATGGTAAAGCGGTCGATCATATTGTTTCCATGAAAGTGGCGCTGGATGATGGGACGGTGTTGACCTTCAAGGATGAAGCCTTGGATTCGGTGGCCCGAAAAGCGGTGGAACCGACCAGAGAAGGGGCGATTTACAAGGAATTATTGACAATTATCCACCAACATCAAGAGTTGATACTCCGTGATTATCCCAAAGTGATGCGTCGAGTGACGGGATACAATTTGGATGAATTTGCCGGTAAAGAAGTGTGGAATTTGGGGCAGTTGATTTGCGGGAGTGAAGGGACTTTGGCGACGATATTGGAAGCGACGGTAAGTTTGGATGAATTGCCGGCCTATAAGGCGGTTTGTGTGGTGCATTTTGATGACCGGATGAAGGCGATTCGGGCGGTTCAACCGATTTTGGGATTTGAGCCGGCCGCTGTGGAGCTGTTGGATAAGTCGGTGATTGATTTGGCTTTGACCAATCCGGCGACGAAGAAGATGGCCGGTTTTATCGAAGGGCAACCCGATGGCTTGTTGATTGTTGAGTTTTATGGAAGTAGTCCCCAAGAGTTGGATGAAAAGCATCGAGTTTTTAAGACTTTTTTGCAGGAGCAAGCGATGGGATATGCCTATCCGTTTTTTCATCAGAAACCGGATGATGCGAGCTTTCAGAATATTTGGGAAGTGCGCAAACAAGGGCTGGGCTTATTGCTGAGTATCCGGGAAGATGCTAAGCCACAGCCATTTATTGAAGATGCTTGTGTGCCGGTGCCCGTACTCGCCGAATACATTCAAAGGGTCGTTGATTTTTGCGAAAGCTTGGACACCCGGCTCATACTCTATGCGCATGCAAGTGTAGGCGTGTTGCATGTTCGTCCGATTCTCGACTTGCGTCAAAAAGAAGATATTGAGAAGTTTAAAAAGATTTCTGCCAAGGTTTTGGAATTAGTCAAACATTATGGCGGCTCGTGGTCCGGAGAGCATGGAGACGGCTTGGCTCGCAGCCCTAGAATTCCTGATTTTTACGGCCCGGAAATATATGGTGACTTCGTTCGTATTAAAAATACTTTTGACCCCAAAGGATTGATGAATCCGGGTAAAATAGTCCATGCAGAGCCCATGGATAGGCATTTGCGCTATGGAGCCGATTATAAAGACCAAGAAGTCGAAACGGTTTTTCATTATCGTAAAGAGTTGAGTTTCAGGAGCTTAGCGCACATGTGCAACGGGATTGGCGTATGTCAGCGCATAGAAGACGGGGTGATGTGTCCCAGTTATAAGGCTTCTCACCGAGAGATGGATTCTACCCGTGCCCGTGCAAATGCCTTGCGTTTGACCTTGTCAGGAGAGTTGGGCAAAGGGGATTTTACATCTGAAGAATTGGAGGCCGTACTCGACCTTTGCGTAAGCTGTAAATCATGCAAGACAGAATGCCCCAGCAATGTCGATGTCGCCAAGATGAAAGCGGAAGTCACCCAAATGCGTTATGATAAAAATGGATTGGGCTTGCGCGAAAAATTAGTATTAAAAAGTGATGCTTTCGCAAAAACATTTTCAGGGGCTTTTGCGGGATTGGTCAATTGGGGGCAATCGCTTTGGATTTTCCGAAAGGTCTTGGAGTCTGTCGCCCAAATAGATGCCAGAAGAAAATTGCCGAAATACGCCCGTTTCTCCCTAAATAAATGGTACAAGAAAAACTACCGGCCTTCTCAACAGCCAACCGTTATTTTATTTGCCGATACTTATATCAATTACCATGAGCCGCAAATCGGAATCGCTATCATTCGCCTATTCACTCAATTGGGTTATCATACTCAATTGGTGGATGTCGGGGGCAGCAAACGCCCGTTGATTTCTAATGGTTTTTTGCGGAAGGCCAAGGAACACGGAGAAGCTTTGGTGAATAAATTGATGCCGCACTTAGACCAAAACGTGCCTATTGTCGTGTGTGAGCCAAGTGCTTATTCTGCCTTAAAAGAAGATATTCCGGATTTGATAGACGATGCGGCCGGCGGGCAAAAATTGAGTAAAAATGTTATTTCTTTAGAGCATTTTGTAGCGGATTGGTTGGCGGCTCATCCGGATGCGCCAAAGTTTAAATCTAAATTATCCCAACATTATCTTTTTGGGCATTGTCATTCCAAGGCTTTGGAGGGGATGGAGTATTTGGAGGCGATATTCCGGAAGGTGGAGGGTGATTATTCGCTCATTGATGCCGGTTGTTGTGGGATGGCCGGGGCCTTTGGTTTTGAGAAAGAGCATTATGATTTTTCTAAGAAGATTTTTGACCAAGACTTGGGGCCTAAGTTGCAGGCAATTCCTAGTACGGCTACGGTATTGGCGACGGGATTTAGTTGTCGGGGGCAGATTGATGATTTTGGGGCGCAGGAGGTGAAGCATTGGGTGGAGATTTTGGAGGTTTGATTTTTTTTGCGGATTTATTTTTCCGCAGATTCTCGCAGATTTTTTTCCGCAGATGTGCGCAGATTTTCTTTCCCGCTGATTTT
>JALVCY010000215.1 GCA_027009605.1 Saprospiraceae bacterium | reverse complement strand
TTCCCCCATTTTTTTTCGTTTCAATTTTTTTTCTAGTTTTTTTTACTGAATTCGGATGTTTAATTCGAGTAAACTGACAAGGCTAATAAGGTTTAACGGGGGCATTGTTCTTTTTTTTGACAGCAAAGGCTGCGCCGATTGGATAGTTTAATCTAATGAGGAATACTCAAATAAAACTTATTGGTTGTTGCCGAACGTACCGATACTGAATCCGGTTGATTAGAATACCAAAAATCTAAGGAATCACCATCCTCTCCTATAAAGAAAATAAAAAAACCGTCAAATCTTCCTTTTTTATAGGAGACACAAAAAAGCTCGCCTAATGAACAGCTTAAATTATCCGGATGCCCTCCAAGATAATACGATAATACCGTCCTACCATTTTGATATTGAATATGTCTTGGTTTTCCAAACCATTTATAGGCATCAGCTATAGAGAAATCTTGATGTTCGGTTCCATTCCATTCTAGCAGAGTGTCAACTAAACTAGATCTGCCACAGGTGTCAAGTCGCCACAACTCCGATACAAGAAAGTCTGTATTGAGTTGCTGCCCCAATTTCCTTGTTCTCAGGCAGGAAGCAAATAATACGGAGACAAATACTATCATACACCATTTGCACATATTAACCATTAGAAATTTTTTTTCTGACCAATAACAAGCCAATTACTTATTCCGAAACATCTGAACAGAGTACCCCAAATCAACGGGGAATTTCCCATCGTAAGTTTCAATAACAAATTTGGGTACGGCTATGCCACTAAGGTTTTTTCGTAGTAATTGCATAATTCTTTTTTCTTTTTTCAGGTCTCCGACAAAATGCTCCAAGCCTTTGATCCGGTCGCAATGGTAAAGGTAATAAGGCGTAATTCCTGCAAAATACAAATCCTTAAAAAGAAGCTTAAGTACCTGATAATCAATGTTTATGCCTTCCAAAAAAACCGTTTGAGAGAGTAGAATGGCAGAAGTCTGCTCTTGGATGAGCCGCACAGATTGAAGGGCTTTATGGGTTAGTTCATCCGGGTGATTGACATGGAGAAGAATGTAAAATGGCCTTTTCTCTCTAATGGTTTTTATTTGGGCTAAAAGTGATTTTATGGCTTCTGACGAGAAGGCACCGGGATTTTGAAACGGGAGTCTGGTACCAATTCTGATGACTTTTATGGTTTTGATAGGACTAATTATTTGAAGTATTTCTGATGTGATTTTGGGTGTCATAAATGGATCACCGCCGGACAAAATAACATCTTCTATCTCCGGATGAAGTGCTAAGTAGCCGGCAATTTGTTGGATGTTTTGGGAGGTGAGTGTCCCGGAGACATCCCCTATTTGCCTTATTCTCGTACAAAACCGGCAATGCGCTGCACATTGATAACTCACTTTGATTAAAGCTCGATTTTGGAACTTATGGACAAGCCCTTTGACGACTTCATGGTATTCTTCTTGAAGCGGGTCGTCATATTGTATCTTGGTGGGCTTCGCTTCTTCAAGATATTGCTTGGCAATACCCGTTTTGTGCATCTGTTTGCGTAGGTAGGCAGTTGTTTTTTCGTCCATTAGTAGGCCATTTCGTTAGATGTCAAAATTGGATAGTAAGGAAGTTTTTTCAGTTTGTTGAAAAAATCATTTTTGGCAATGAGATAAATATCTGAATTGATGGCCCCAACTTGCGGGTAGGTCTCGTCAATATTGCCAATTTTTCGGCCACCAATTGCGGTGATGTATGGGATGGCTGCTTTGTTGGCGATGGGTTTGTTGACGGTGGTCGTCAGGATGAATTCGGCTCCTTTGTCAAAAGCTGATTTGGCGACCTGATAAGCCAATTGCATGGATATTTTTCTACGGCCTTGGATAAATGCCAATTGCTCAAAGTAGGCAATATTGCTTTGCTCTAAAAGCCGGATATTAATAGCCCAATTGACGGAATTCCTTTTTTTCCATAGTTCGCTTTCGCGAATGATGTGGTTGGGTAAGACAATGCCAAATCCTATGATTTTACCATCTTTTTCAGCCGTAAGGCAAGAGCCGTGCTCGATGTAAAATTGGTAGGTGGGAATGTCAGTGCCCAATAGAAAACCGCCATTTTTCGTTGCATTTGTGGTGGCCGGTAGGGGTAGTGCGTTTTTAATCCGTACAAAATGTGGGGCATCTTGTAGCTCAGATTTCCTAATGATGTGATTCATTGATAATTCTTGGTCCTTTTAGTTGTTGCAATATTGCAGAAAAAATATGCTCTGTGTTTTGATTTTTATCCGCAAATTCCTTGGGTAGTTTGACTCGTTTTTTACGCAAGTCATACCAAGGAATATTTGGACGTTGATGGTGGGTGGCATGCTCATTAAAATTGATGAGAATCCAAGTAAGAACAGGCATCGGTTGAAGGGCTCGAACATTGTATCTTACTTGATCGCCAACGGTCGTTTTATAGTGAAATATATAGACAAATAAAGACAAAATCCAAGCAAAAGCTAATAAGGGATAGCCCAATGTCCAGAGATAAATGTCTTTGCCAAACAGGAAGGCTACGCCTACATGCAAACCGACTCCAAGACCAAAACCTAAAATGGCTTCGAACTGATCCTTACCTGTCCAGCCTTTAAAAGCAGGAGAAATTTTTTGCGCAAGCTTAGGCGGAACAAACAAAAATAAAAAAACCGATACCAAGGAATGAACAAAAAATCCACCAAAAAACACCGCCAAATACCAGACGAAATAATAATATGCTTTCTTTAAAGGGGTCAGGCGTTGGGTCACAAACGTATCCAGTACCGAAGTATGATTATCCTTGCGATTAAAACCATGATGATACAGATGAATCTTCCGAAAAACATTCAATGGGGTCATTATCGGAAGCAAGATGATACTTCCGAAAATATGGTTCATAGATTTATGGGCTTCAAATAATTTTCCGTGTGAAGCTTCATGCCCTACAATATAAAGACGATAAAACCAAAGCCCTTGAAAAAGGAATAAAGGACTGTAAATCAGCCACTTATAATAAGGTTTGGAGAAAGAAGATTGGTTGATAAAAACAGCCAAGAGACTTGTTCCAATAAGTATGGACAAAGTTTCCACAACGAGATAGATGTTTTTCTTGGTGTTTGTTTTCATTAAATTAGGGCGGTTAAAACCTATAAGCAGTTCGGCTTATCAGAAAAACGTGAAGTTCTTTTTTTTATTATTCTGCCTGTTTTTTTTAGCAATGGGGAGAGCTGCCACTTTTTTTCAGTCGGCATGGTCAGTACCGGCGGAGATGTCACAAGTCAAATATTAGACGCTCAATATCTCGTACAGAAGCTGCATCCTTGAATAAGGTTCGTAATATAAAATACAAGTCCAATTCAGACTCTTTATTCTTACAATCCTTTTTTATCTGATTTAACTCATTTGACATTAGAATAAAATACTCGCGATTCACGTGTAATCTCACAATATTTCGATATATCAATTTGTCAATATCTCTATTTCCACTATCCCGATTGGAATATATTTTCACTACATCTAGTAAAAATGGTACTGAAGGCTTGCAAATAAACTTCTTCTCTTTTAGCCATTCTATTTTATTTCCTTTTGAAAGTAAAATCCAATTATCAGGAATAGGTTTACAGGTCTTACTGTAATTCGTAGGCATCTTATTAGAATTACTATCATCCGCCAAACATCCCAAAAACAATAGTAACAAAAACAATAAAGCTTTATTCATCTTTTAATGGGTTTCATCTTTCATAGGTTTCCCTGTTGTTAAATTTATTACACTAGTTTTGCTATCGCCTAAACGTTTAGTCTCCCCACTAGCATCCCCCTTCCAACCCCCAAAAATAACCACTATCTCGCTCGTTAGGCCTTGTAGGCCGCAACGCCCAAAAGTGAAGGGTTTGAACCTTCACACGTCCCGCCTTAACCACACCGGGAATTTGCCATTTAACCTGGTTTTATAGGCAAGATACAGCTTTTTTCCGGTTTTGAAGCTTATTCCGCTTTTCGATTCTTGTAAACATCTGTGGGGTGACGACCGTAACGGTTGGTT
>JALVCY010000214.1 GCA_027009605.1 Saprospiraceae bacterium | reverse complement strand
CACTACTCACTACTCACTACTCACTACACACTACTCACTACTCACTACTCACTACTCACTACTCACTACTCACTACTCACTACTCACTACTCACTACTCATTTTTCCGGTCTCATCTGTGGAAAAAACAGAACTTCTTGGATGGAGGGGGCGTTCGTCATAATCATGGCTAGACGGTCGATTCCAATACCTATACCGGCGGTCGGTGGCATACCGTATTCTAAGGCTCTCAAAAAGTCTTCATCCAATTGCATTGCTTCTTCATCTCCGCGCTTTCCTAGTTTTAGTTGTTCTTCGAAGCGCTCCCGCTGGTCAATCGGGTCATTCAACTCGGAAAAAGCATTAGCAATCTCTTTAGAATTACAAATGAGTTCAAAACGTTCAACCAGACCGTTGGCACTACGGTGTTTTTTGGCCAAAGGGCTCATTTCCAATGGATAATCTGTGATAAAAGTAGGCTGGATGAGTTTCCCCTCGACCTTTTCACCAAAAATTTCATCAATCAACTTGCCTTTACCCATGCTGTCGTCAATGGGGACGTTAAGGTCGCGCGCTGTTTTCCGCAAGGCGGCTTCATCCATCTCAGAAATGTCTATTCCGGTATAGGATTCAATGGCTTCAAACATGGTATATCGCTTGTAAGGAGCTTTGAAGCTAATGATGTTTTCGCCCACTTTGACATCTGTCGTGCCGTGAATGGCCAAGGCGACTTTTTCCAACATCTTTTCAGTAAAATCCATCAACCAATAGACATCTTTATAAGCCACATAAAGCTCCATGAGCGTAAATTCCGGATTGTGAAAACGACTCATGCCCTCATTCCGAAAGTCTTTCGCAAACTCAAAAACACCATCGAATCCCCCCACAATCAGCCGTTTTAGATACAACTCATTTGCAATCCGCAAATAAAGCGTCATGTCCAAGGTGTTGTGGTGTGTCTTAAATGGTCGGGCCGCAGCGCCCCCGTACATCGGTTGTAATATGGGGGTTTCAACTTCCAAATAGCCGGCATCTTCCATGTAGTTACGCATAGTACGAATCATCGTGCTTCTTTTCCGAAAGGTCTCTCTGACTTCCGGATTGACGATTAAGTCCACATATCTTTGGCGATACCGCATTTCCGGATCGGAAAAGGCATGATGGACATGGCCTTCATCATCTGTTTTGACCACGGGTAGGGGATGTAGGGCTTTCGCCAAAAAAGTAAAATCTTTGACCCTTACGGAAATTTCGCCTGTTTTGGTGACAAAGACTTCCCCTTGGACACCGACGAAGTCTCCTATGTCTGTATATTTTTTGAAGACTTCATTGAATAAAGAAGTGTCTTCTCCTTTGGCCAAATTATTCCGGTTCAAATAAAGTTGAATTCGTCCGGTCGAATCTTGAAGCTCGGCAAATGCAGCCTTACCCATTATCCGCCGGGACATAATCCGTCCGGCTAGGCGCACATCTTGAAAATTGCCCTTTTCGGGGTCATATTCTTCTTTGATGTTTTTTGCGTAAGCGGTGACATCATAACTTTCTGACGGATAGGGGTTTATGCCTAAATCTTTGAGAGATTCAAGGCTTTTTCTTCTTTCAATTTCTTGATCTGAGAGCTGCATAGTACGAAATTTTTTTTTCAGGCAGCAAAAGTAAGGATAATTGTACCTATATGGTAGGATTCGCTCATATTTTGTTTTCTGACAGGTTATTTTTATGAAAATACATTGTTAGAAATAAATAAATGATGTGAAATCGTTATATTTGTGTTTGTTCAAAGAAAGGCTTGGTTTGTGGACCTAGCAATCTGCAAGCAGAGCAATTCATCCTATGCATAGTTTTGATTTATTTTTACCTAGGTCTCCTGAAAATCTAGGAAATGTGTAATATCTGCTTACTCCGAAAATCATCAACTCACCCGATTATGACTGGTTCATTTTTTTTAACAATCAAGTTCCGTGTTTTTACGCTCATAAAGATTATTCGCCATAGATTCTTTGCTATTTCTCCCTTTTTAATGAGCTCTAGTTTTCTGCCTTTTTTCTTTTTGTTTGTAATGGTTAGTTCTAGCTCATCGCTTATGGCTCAGGGATTAATTGTTAATGAAATATCGCAAGGTTCTAGTGGGAATCGAGAATTTTATGAGTTAATCGTTGTAGGAAACCCTTGTACAACGGTAGATATTACAGGGTGGATAATTGATGACAATAACGGGGAATTTACGGATTGTGCTGGCTCTAACAACGGAGCCATTGCGGGAGCAGGGATAGCTAAAGGCCATGTTCGTTTTTCCAACCATTCTACTTGGGAGAATGTGCCGGTAGGCACAATTATCGTGGTCTATACTTGGGATTTACCGGGGGACAGTGATTCTCATGCAGAAATAGGCGGTGTTGAAATTGTAGATCAGGAAGATTCAGATTGTGATTTAGTTCGATGGGTGCCCTTAAATTCTCATTCTGACGCTTATTTGGAAACTACTTTGGACTTACCGATTGGCTCTACTGGTATCTGTCCGGCTAATCGGGCTTGTCCAAATGGCTCTAATGGTGACCCTAGTTATGTCCCGGTTTCCTATGTCGCATCCTTTCCAGATGATTTTGTGAGTGGGTTTGGTGGGCCCATAAATATGAGAAATAAGGGGGATGCTTTTCAGACACGGAGACCCAATGGTGATTTCTTTCATGGTTTCTCATTTGGAAATACAGATAATGGCTCTTGTAATTATCCTTTGATGCCAAGTTTTAATGGTGGTCTGGACGGCTTGCATATTGTTAACAAAAACAAAGTTTACCAATTTGTTAACAGTATAAGTAATGATTATCGACAAGTTAGTAACTTTGGAAGTTTCCCGATTAGTTCAGAGTCTCCAGGTTTACCTAATTCTTGTGCTAATGCAGAGTGGATTGCATCTATGCGATTGCCCGATAATCAAGAGTTTAAAGCAACTTGCGCAAATGCAACAGCTCCAACAATCACTGAGCTTTGTATCGGAGAAACCGAAATCTTAAGTTTGCAACCTACTTGTGTAAATCAAAATTACACTTGGTCTTCTGATAATCCTGCTGTCGCCACAGTGACTAACCCTAATGATATTTCGGCAATGGTTACGGGCGTTATGGCCGGCTCTGCTAACATTACAGTTAGTGTTACAAGATTGAATTCAATTTTAGATATTGGTGGATGCAATGTTGAGCAAACATTGACTTATACATTCCCGGTAACGGTCTTACCTTCTCCTGTCATATCTATTAGCAATCAAACAATCTGTGCTGGTGATAATCCTGTTGACTTAACCAGCCTTGAGCCTGCCACCCAAACGGGCGGAAGTTGGAGTCTAAGCGGCTCATCTGTAGCCAACCCCACAAGTGAAACAATAGCCGACGGAAGCGTTTATACCTATTCCTGGACAGACGGCAGCGGCTGCACCGGCACAACTGACGTTACTTTTACAGTAACTGACCCTTCTATGGATGTATCCGGTGGGGGAACTATCTGTGTCAATGACTGCTTGAATAATGCTTTTACCTTTACCGTACAAAATGGAAGCCCTCCTTTTAGTGTGGCTGTTCATGTGTCGGATGGGGCAAGCACTCTTGATCAAACGATTACTTTGAATAATACGCCTGAAAGTATTAATGTTTGTTCACAAGGAAACGCTGTTAGCTATGATTCCGGGACGAATACTTTGACGGTGCCTAATTTCATAGTAGGCACTTGGACGGTGACAATAAGTGATTTTATGAATCATCTGGGGTTTCCAGATGCCTGCCTTGGGACTGCTACTGGGAATCCATCCATTACCATCAATCCGCCACCTGTCATTACAATCGGTAATCAGACGATTTGCGCCAGCGACAATCCTTTCGACCTAACCGGCCTAGAACCCGCCACCCAAACAGGCGGGAGTTGGAGTCAAAACGGCGTATCGGTAGCGGATGCCACATCAGAAACCGTATCCGACGGCAGTGTTTACACCTATTCTTGGACAGACGGCAGCGGCTGCACGGGCACAACCGACATCACCTTTACAGTCAATCCGAATCCAAC
>JALVCY010000213.1 GCA_027009605.1 Saprospiraceae bacterium | reverse complement strand
CGCTAGTTGATTCGCTGCGCTAGTTGAGAGATATGGGTTTTTACCGGGATTTTACTTTATCGTTTGATATTTGGGATTCTGTAATTGAAATAGTTGTAAGATTTTTTAGCAAAAACCGCTATTTCCCCCCTTAAAGTATCTTCAAATCCAGTACTTGTTGCTCGCCAATAAAACCTTCGAATCGGTCTCCGATAGCAATGGATCCCACGCCGGCCGGAGTACCCGTGAAAATCAAGTCCCCCATCTTTAAGGTGAAAAATTGAGAGACATAAGCGATGATTGCATCAAAGGAGAAAATCATGTCTTGGGTATTGCCCATTTGGACTTCTTTTCCGTTTTTGCGCAAGCTATAAGTGATAGGAAGCGCTGATTTGGGGATGAATTGACCCAGTGCAGCGGCTCCGTCAAATCCTTTGGCTAATTCCCAAGGCCAGCTTTTTTGCTTTAATTTTTTTTGTAAGTCCCTTGCGGTAAAATCAATGCCGATAGAAACTTCTTCAAAGTATTTGTGGGCAAACCGGGGCTCAATATGTCGCCCGTTGCGGCTGATTTTTAGGACTAATTCGCCTTCGTAATGGATGTCTTTGGAGAAGTTGGGGTAGAAGAAAGGTTTGCCGGGGGCAAGGAAGGCGCTATCGGGTTTTAGAAAAATTAAAGGCTCATCGGGAATGGGGTTATTTAATTCTTTGGCGTGGTTGATGTAATTTCGGCCGATGCAGATTATTTTCATATTTTTTGCTGGTTGGTTCTTTCAAAGAAGAGTTTGTTTTGAAAAGACAAATATCGTGATTTTGTTCAACTGTTGAGTGTACTCCGAAAAGTCGGAAGTTGGAATTTGTGTCGTACGGGGCTGACAATAGAGAAAAAAGCCGAAATACATAAGCCTGAGCCGTATCGGGGTGCTACAATTTGGTGGTTTTGAGATAGAATACTTTTCGGAGTCAGCTCAAAAGTTAATTTCTTGGGTTATCTTTGTGGTATGAGTAGAATCATAGCTATAGATTATGGATTGAAGCGGACGGGGTTGGCGGTGACGGATCCGTTGCAAATAATTGTTTCCCCCTTGACAACCATTCCGACTACCGAGTTGTTTGACTACCTGAAAGATTATTTTTCTAGGGAAGAAGTCGAGTTGATTGTATTGGGAGATCCCAAGTATCCGGATGGAAATCCTGCCCAAATAAGTGGTAAAGTCCATGCTTTTGCGGATTTCTTGCGTAAAGAGTTTCCACAGATTCCGGTGGTCTTGGAAGATGAGTCCTTTTCTTCGGAAGAAGCTAAGCAAACGGTCTTGCGGAGTGGAGCCAAGAAAAAGAAACGCCGGGAGAAAGGGATTTTGGATCGGGTGGCGGCGGCTATCATTCTGGAAAGATATTTTCAGAGAATCGGAAAGTATTAACTAACTATTCAGGAAGATTCATGTACTGAGTAGTAACAACCAAAAAATTGATTTATGATTTTGCCGACTTATGTTTACGGGCATCCGGTCTTGAAAAAGGTATGTACACGGGTTGAAGACTTTGACGGGGTAGCGGAATTAATAGCAAATATGTGGGACACGATGTATAACGCATCCGGTGTCGGCTTGGCGGCTTCGCAGGTGGGGCAGCCGATACGATTGTTTATTGTAGATTCTGCGCCTATGTACGAGGAAGAAGAAGCGCATTTAGGGATTAAGAAAGTGTTTATCAACGCTGAAATAATAGAGGAATACGGCCCTGTCGAAAAATTTGAAGAAGGTTGTCTCAGTATTCCAAATCTCCGGGGCACGGTAGAACGCCCCTCGTTTATCAAAATAAAATACCAAGATGAAACGGGTCAAGAGCTCATCGAAGAGTATGACGGTATCAATGCCCGGGTCATTCAACATGAATATGACCACATCGAAGGTAAATTGTTTGTCGAAAGATTGAAGCCCATCAAACGTCGATTGTTAGCCAAAAAATTGGAGGCGATGCGGAAAGGAAAGGTTACGGCGGATTATAAGCTGATGTTTGCGAGGAGGCGTTGAGAGAGTTGAATCGCTGCGCTAGTTGAAGAAGTTGAGACGTTCGCCTTCGGCTCTCTAGGTTGAGACTCGTCCTGCGGACTTCGTGGTTGAGAGCTTCGCAGGTTGAGACGGTTTGGGTTTTTGATTGGGATTTTACTCATTATATGATATTTGGGATTCTGTTTGGGTTTTTAGTTGAGGAAGTTGAATCGCTGCGCTAGTTGATTCGCTGTGCTAGTTGAAGAAGTTGAGACGTTCGCCTTCGGCTCTCTAGGTTGAGACTCGTCCTACGGACTTCGGGTTGAGAGCTTCGCAGGTTGAGACGGTTTGGGTTTTTGATTGGGATTTTACTCATTATATGATATTTGGAATTCTGTTTGGGTTTTTAGTTGAGGAAGTTGAATCGCTGCGCTAGTTGATTCGCTTGTCCTTCGGACTTCGCTAGTTGATTCGCTGCGCTAGTTGAGAGATTTGGGTTTTTGATCGGGATTTTACTCATTATATGATATTTGGGATTCTGTAATTCTGTAATTGACTCAAGTTTCGGCAGTTAGAAAAGTCCGTGGTTATTGTGCCTGAATACCGAAATTTGCGACTTTACTTGCCCATTACGTCAAAGCCTAATATCTTTGCAATTGTCGTACAACAAACAAATACATGAGAAATTTATTGGTTTTATATCTTTTTTGCGTAAGCCTATCTTTTGCGCAAGCGGATACCGGAGATAGTTTGCATATTCTATTACCGACGGATACGGTCATCTTGACAATCAATGATGCCCAACAAAAATTAATCACGCATACCATCGAGAAGCAGCAGACGATGTATAAGTTGAGCCGCTTTTATGGGGTGTCGGTGGCTCAAATCTTGGCGCTCAACCCGCAATTAAAGGAGACGGCGCTGTCCTTGGGCGATAAAGTGACCATCCCCCTTCCCAATCGAGCCATCCGCCGCTTTCGCAATAAGCATTTTGATCCCAATAAGTTTTTGCCCCTATATTATCGTGTGAAAAAAGGAGATACACCGTATGGCATTGCCAAACGGGCCTTTCGGATGCCGGTTGATACTTTGGCGGCTCGCAATGACTTGGCCGGCGGGATTAGTCCGGGAATGTTATTGCATGTAGGTTGGATTAGCTTGGAAGGGGCGCCCCGTCCGAAGGGTAAGTTTGTTCCTACTCATCCGCTTGCGGGAAAAGTATATCGAGAGAAACAGGTCTTTTTGGCAGCGTCAAAGGGTAAGAAAATCCGTAAACAACGAGGCGCTGCATTCTGGAATAAATCAAAAATAAAAAGCACTAAACTCTATGCCTTGCACGATTATGCCCGTATAGGTTCGGTGATTAAAGTGACGAATCCAATGTCTCAAACGACGCTTTATGTCAAGGTTATCGGTCGTATTAATCACCGGGTGACACCGGGTAGTGCCAAGGTCTTTCTTTCTCCGGCGGCGGCCGGCTACTTGGGTGCCATCAATCGTAAGTTCTATACCGAAATCGAGTACTATAGGTAGAAGCTGGATTGTCAAGGGAGAACTTAGATGCCTTACTACGGGCGCAGTCGGGTTTTGTCCCTTACTTGTTGATAAATATCACAGTGATTTGACTTGAAAAATTAGCCTCTACTTGACTTTAGCCGTATATTTTTATTTTTGTTTGTTCAGTCAATGGGGCTAAAGCCCCTTTGGGGTTTGCTTCTTGTGTCCGTTGGTTAAAACCAACGGTAAAGTAAAACCAACGGTAAAGTAAAACCAACGGTAAAGTAAAACCAACGGTGAGCTTGCTCCGAAAAGTCTAGTTTTTGAAATAGTTGGAAAAATTGCCAAATTTTATTCCGGAAGCATGCATTCTGTTCAATTGTTCAAGCGTTGAGTTTACTCCGAAAAGTCGGTGGTGGTGGTTTGTTCTTGAGCCCACAAAATTTTATTTGGTTTCTTTATGAATACTAGTGCGACCGAGACAAGGTGTCGCCCCGCTGGGGCTTCCTGTATCGTGTGATATTGTCTGTTACAAAGGTGTCGCCCCTACGGGGCTGACAACAGAGAAAATAGCCGAAATACATAAGCTT
>JALVCY010000212.1 GCA_027009605.1 Saprospiraceae bacterium | reverse complement strand
GGAGAATCCGCAAAGCCAGTCTTCCACAATAGCCCCGCCCAATCAAATCGATGAAAATACCGAGCCCGCGACGGCTAACCTATCCCGGCCAACCCCGGCAAAGCACCAACCCGGCAAAGGCACTCTCCATCCGGCTCAACAGGGTAATATCCCAAGCCCTAAAAGCCAAAACGACCAAGTGCACCGGACAGCCGCCCAAACCGGCCAATCAGCCCATTTGCACACCAATCGAATGAACGCTCAAGCATCCGACCGTCCTAACTCCGACCCTGTTGCGCCCCCGACCGGCCACATTTTGCGCAAGCCTATCGAGAATCAACAAACCCAATTAGCTCCCGCCTACAAAGCGAATCCCCCAAGCACAATCAAAATAAATTTACAAACCCGTAAACAAAAAATAAAAGAGAATCTAAGCATCCGGCAACAGACCATCCTAACTCGACTCCATACCACGAATCCAAGTCCACTCCCTCCTTCGAGCCCAACCCCTTCGATACCCAAGTATCATCGGTATCGCCTGCGTCATTGGCAATGGGGGATTGTGGCCGAAAGCCGGCCGGTTGGCACATCCACCCAATGGAAGGCCGGACTTTCCCTTCGATACCGGTTGACTTCCTTCTTCTCCCTTGGTACGGAATTAAAATACAGCTACCATCCCGGTCATTTCAATAGTGTTTCTGTGCTCACCGACTCGACCTTTAGCTTTGGCTACACCCAAAATGAAGTCAGGGTTCAGCTTGATAAGCTTCACTCCCTAAATATGCCCGCTTATGCCTCCTTGGACATTGGCCGGCAATCCATTTTAGTAGGCTTGGAAGTTCAAAAGATACTGGCCGGCCAAGGGCGTTTGACCACCTATCAGGCCACTCAAACACAACCTAATCTGCGTACCATACAAGATTCGAAAACGATTTGGCTTTCGACTCAAGACCTTGCACCTGTAAATACTTATTTGTTAGTGGGCGGGGAACACCAACTGGGCAAGCTGGCCATTGGCTTTCGCGGCTATTATCATCTTCGGAGACTTTCCCCCCGGCTCGGCGACCAATTTAGACTCCGGTCGAAGCCGGCATCTTGGAGTGTAACCCTTCGCATCCCCCTTACGGGAAAAACCAAAAATATCAAAAACTAAGACATGAAAAAGATATCTTACTTTCTGCTTTTAGCTTGGACGGTGCTACTCTTTAATCACTGTAAGCCGACGGAATTACCCAGTCCACAACAAGAAACCCCCAAGTTTTTTGCTCAATTCAACTGGGATCAAGAGCCTAGGTTTTGGGAGGCCGGACGAGACCATTTCTTTCAGTTTTCCGATTATTATTTGGATACCAACGATATCTACGTATTCCGGAGCCTTTTGGCAAAAGATGACTTCTGCACCGGTCAATGCCAAGAATCATTGCTCATTGAAATCCGCCATACGACCCAAAGTAACGGCCAACTCCCCGATTGGACGCAAGCCCTAAGACTACAAGACTATCACATTGCGCAAGCCACAGATACGCTGGCTACAGTCTATAAATATGATTTTCACGGAAGTGTCGTGGGCACCAACCAATTATTTCAGAAAAAAGTACACTGGGGATTCTCTTCCGAAATTGACACCGTACCGCTCGACTTAACCAATGAAAATATAAGCATCGAATTGACCGAGAATATCCCCTTTCGGGTAAAACTTGACGTCACCGATGCTTATGGAGCCAAAGGATCTAAAGAAATTCAACTACTACCCGGCGGACACACCGGTATCTCCTTAAATATGACCGGCAATGCGATTACCCCCACCCTGCAGGCCTCCCCGGACACCAACAGTCAACCCATAGGTGGCTTCTCTTGGACACCAATGGGCACCGGCAACTTACACCCCATTACCCCCGGCCAAGCATATACCAACTATTGCGTCAGTGGGAAAGACGCACAAAATCACGAGGTTACCACTTGCGGTGAATATGCCCGTTTATTTGGGCAAAACATTTTTTGTACCGCCCAAATCAACTGGACTAAAGTAGCCATAACCCAACTAGACCATCTTTGGCGCTCCTCCGTTCGGATTATCTATCAAGACAGCCAAGGACAAGCTTGGACTTCCTTTGCAGCCGACCAAGCCAATAGCTCCTTTGTCATAGACAAAATAGACGACTACAAAAAAACGGATGCAGGAATCCAAACGAAGATGATAACGGCTCATTTTTCTGTTCGAGTAACCAATGGAAGCCTGACTAAAAATTTGAATGGGGAAAGTGTTTTTGCGGTCGGTATTCCTGAATAGGTTTTACTTCATCATTGGATATTTGGGATTCTGTTTGGTTTTTTTGTTGAAGAAGTTGATTCGCTTCGCTAGTTGAAAAAGTTGAGACGTTCGCCTACGGCTCTCTTGTTGAGAACTCGTCCTGCGGACTTCGTGGTTGAGTGCTTCGCAGGTTGAGATGATTTGGGTTCTTGTTTGGGATTTTACTCATTATTGGATATTTGGAATTCTGTTTGGGGCTTTTGTTGAAGAAGTTGATTCGCTTCGCTAGTTGAGAAAGTTGATTCGCTCGCAAGCTTCGCTAGTTGATTCGCTTCGCTAGTTGAGAGATTTGGGTTTTTAATTAGGATTTTACTTCATAATATGATATTTTGGATTCTGTAATTGATATAATTGTAAGATTTTTTAGCCGCCTAGCCGTTAAACCGCTATACCGCTACACCGCTACACCGTTGGTTGCCTTCGGCGTTCAAGGAGTGCGTTCTCTTGGCTGCCTAGCCGTTAAACCGCTATACCGCTACACCGTTCTTGCCTAGTTACCCGAGAAGTTTTTTTGGAAAATCCAAGGGACTTCAATAAATGCGAGTCATCAGAAGTGCCGAAACTCGAGTAAATAAAAATAAAATATTCAAATTATCTTTTTTCTACACATATAACATACTATTTACTAGTAAATTAACGCAAAAACAGGAATCAAGACGTATTAATTTAATAAATACCAAAATTAGGGTATTTCCCTTATAAAACTTTGCCTTAACTTTGTCCTGCATTAAATGCAAAACAACAAGTAATAATTTCATGAACATTTTTCCCTTTTTAGGGGCTTGCTCGATTTTCCCATTCCTTAGCAGCCATCCCGGAAGAATGTTCTACTTTTAAGACATAGCATATTAGCTGAACACTAATATGAAAGACGTAATCGGTTTTTGGGATGGCCTCTCTCGATATATTTGGGGGGGGCTTTTTTTTGCCCGGAATGACCGTTTTGTGTCTTGACTTTGGGGGCTACCATGGGAGCTGGCTTCAGGAAAATTCTGCCTTCGATATTCTGTTCAATGCCTTCGGGGTTCAATTGTGCTTCGCACGTTCAATTTGCCCTTCGGGCGTTCAATTGCCTTCGGCGTTCAAGGGGGGCGCTCTCTTGGCTGCCTACCTTTAACACTTGACCTTTATCCCACAAAATTTAATTCTGTTTTCGCTTTTGTTTTAACCCACTAAATCTCCCTTCGCAAGGGAGACTAGACTTGTGGTAAACAGAATAAAATTTTGTTCATTGTTTTAATTTCTGGCAGAGTGGACTTTTCGGAGCCGACTCAACGCTTGAACAATTGAACAGAAAGCACTCAATCAAGATAATATTTGTCCACAAAAATGTCTGTTTTTTGCCTAAAAATAGGAGCACCAAAACAGTTACGATTATTTTTTCACTACGATAACATCGCCATCAGCATGGCTTTGTTTTTTCACGAAGCTAAATTTTTCGACTTCATCGTCCATCGTCATGTGCACTTGGTAAAACCCGGGATCTAAAAACTGCACCTGAATGGGCAAGACATTTTTTCCACGAAAGATGGGGAATGGTTTTTCATAAACCGTAAATAAGTGATTTTGAATCTCTGTAGTGATATAATACTCCCCTTCTCCATTCTCCGCTGACTCAAACTCTACAATAACCAGTTTTTCTACTTGGGAATCACTGATTCTTTTCAGCACCAAATTATTGGGGGCATTACTGCAAAAATAACTGGCTTCCGAATACTGAATGCCGGTATCATGCCCTGCTTGCGCAATACGATAATACACTTCATCCGGCGCAATAGAAGCATCTAAATAAGTGTAAAACTTACTTTTCAAACTATCCTGAAAAGCAACTTTGCCAATGGTCCTATAATAAATGCCGTCTGTACTACGCTGCACAAAAAACTGTGCCGGATGACCATCTGTCTGCCAGGTCAGTACTTTGCCGATAGGCAGTTCTCCTATATTCGGCCGGGAAGGCAGCCCTTGAGCCATAGAAACGGACATCGACAACAAGATAAATGCAATAGAATAAAACAACTTCATCTGAAAGGGTTTTTCGAAGTAAGGTGACCAAAATAGGTACTTAAATACTTAAGTTTCGGTATAGCAGTCAGATCGTTAGCAAAATTTTGTGGTGTCGGTTAAGGGTAAGCTTTCTTTGTTATGTTAAGCTACATCGCAATAACCATAGGCTTTTCTAACTACCGAAAGTTAAGTTATAATATATTACAAAAACTACAAATATCATACCAACAGACAGCTTACAGACTCCAAACAAGCGAAAAACAAAACAATACGCTTACAAAAATCAAGTCAAATATCCGAAAAGTTCACCCCTACTCTTCATAAAAATATTTTTTTATATATCATTACTAATCAATGCATTACAAAGAATAATCAGTAATAAAAATCCGTTATAAAGGCTTTACTTTAAGAAAAAAAACCTTTACTTTTGTCACAGATAAAAAAAAAGTGCCTTCCCTTCATTTATTTTGTCCTTTTCACAAACTAAACCGGGTCTTTTTTACGTCTATAAATTTAACAGTGTCGGTTGGAACAAAAGCCCCAGCTTACTTTGTTAAGTTAACCAATAACATATTCAAACAAATTGCACCATGAAAAAAAACAATTTCTTTAAACGCCGGAAAAAAGTTTCCGAAAGTAAGGATACCGAAAAAACGGTCGAGACTCAAAACAATGATTTCTACGGTAATGACATCGATGAAGTTCAAGAGTATCACAATCCTTATCTCACGGTAACTGAGTTTTTTGACCAGAAAAATGTGGAATCAAAAAACCTAAATTAGTACCGGATTGTTTTTGACAATCTACGCTAGCACTACACACTTAAGACGCTAATTACTGTTATGATCCCTTCTACAGTAATTAGCGTTTTTTTTTGCGCAAGCGCTGTCTCCTTACTGCATTATTCGGCATTCTGTCTTTTTTTGTAACTATTTAGCCACCCGCTAATTTTTGCTAGAAAATGCCCTTTTTGCGCCTGTTTTTGCTAAAATTTTCTCACGTAGGGACGCACGGCCGTGCGTCCCTACGTCAACATACACAAAAATGCCTATTTTCTATCTAAAAATTGGGGCACCTAAACAGTTACCTTTTTTTTTTGCGGGGGCGAATGCAATTCGCACTTCCTTGTTATAGATTTCCAAAATCTGATGAGATTGGCACCGGTGTGTTGCTTGAATCTCGACGTCTATTTTTTTCTAATGCATCCAAGGCTAATTGTTCCCAGCTTTTTTGCTACTTTTGCCTACATTATACCAATTGGTATAATGAAACTCAATAGCATGAATTACAAACTCATCGGCCAATCCATCAACTTTGTATCACGGCTATCCCCGTCTTTGGCGCAAAAAATCTCTTTTAAACTTTTTACCAGTCCCCGCCCCAGAAAGCAGAAACCGGAAGAAATTGAATTCCTAAAGACCGCAAATCAAGAGACCGTCCACAGTGGCGGCCAAAAGATACAAGTCTATTCTTGGGGACAATCCGATAAAAAAATCCTTTTCTCCCATGGCTGGGAGTCCAATGCCGGCCGCTGGCGCTCCTTCATTCCGCCACTGGTCAAAAAAGGATTTCAAGTCATTGCGTTTGATGCCCCCGGACACGGTGCATCCGAAGGCCACCGGCTTCACCTCGTCATTTTTATGCAAGCCATCAAAGCAATCATGGACAAATTTGGGGCTTTTTATGCCACAGTCGGACACTCCATGGGCGGAGGCGCTACCGTCATGGCTCTCCACGATTTGCACCTACCCCGTCCCAAGAAGTTGGTGTTATTGGCTACCTTTTCCGAAGTCAGTAAGATTTATGATTCTTATTCGGAGATGCTTGGGCTTGCGCCAAAACTAAAAGACGGGTTTGACAAAACCATAAAAAAACTTTCCGGACAAACGATGGCACATTTCTCCATCGTCGCCAAAGCAGCTCAGCTGTCCGATGTCCAAGGCCTGATTATTCACGACAAACAAGACCAAACCATCCCCATCTCCGAAGCTAGAGACATCGCCCAAAATTGGCCGACCGCAAAACTCATCGAAACCGATGGCGCCGGTCACTCTCTCCAAAATGATTTTATTTTTACGCAAGTGGTTGATTTCTTGAGCCGGCCGGACGTCTAAATGTTGAGTCCGCACCGAACAGTCCATTTCTGTAGTTTTGTTCTAAGACCACAAAATTTTATTTGGTTTCTTTATGAAAAACCCTTCTACTGCCGTTGACTAGTAATCGACATAGTGAGTGGTGAGTAGTGAGTAGTGAGTGGTGAGTAGTGAGAAAGTTGAAGAAGTTGAAGAAGTTGAAGAAGTTGATTCACTTGTCCTTCGGACTTCGTTAGTTGATTCGCTTCGCTAGTTGAAGAAGTTGAAGCTTGCTTTTAAAAAAAATCTGCGGGAATCTGCGGAAAAAAAATCTGCGAAAAATCAAATCTTCATAAAAATCTTATCATCCCAATTTCACCATCCCCCAATTAAAAATCAGTGCCCATCGACAAATAAATCTTAGGCTTTTGCACCACTCTCGTTTCCACACCCCAAGCGTAGTCCAAACGGACAAAATACCCAAACAACATGGTACGCAAACCCAATCCATATCCCAATACCGTGGGGTCTCTAAAATACTTGACACGAACATGGACAATTGGTGTATTCGTATTATCCCGTGTAGTTAACTCTCTGGTATTCAGTGGATTATCCAAATCAAAAGGATCATTGCCCGTCCAAGCAATACCGGCATCCACAAATCCAACCAACTGGATATTATTAAAGAAAGTGGACTTGAGCGGTCTTCGACTAATGTATCTAAAAACCGGCATTCTAATCTCATTATTAAACAAAATAAAGGAATTACCATTTCTAATATTTTGGCGAAAGCCCCTCATACTCGCTGCCAATGTACGATAAGCATAATTCTCGGAAGGAATCGGGGTCGTTTGATTATATTGTGGAATCAGCCAGTTATCGGTACCGCCCATGATATACAATAATTTTTCACTGCCAAAAGAAGTCGCTGCCGCTAATCTCGAAGCCACTACACTGTGCTTTAACAATCTCTGATAGTGCCGTGCATCCACACCTAACACACCCATGTACCCCTTATCCAAAGAAAAATCCAAGCCATCTACAAAATCGATATTATACTTCTTAACTAACTCGGCGTATATTTTATAGCGAGTACCATTTTTAATATTTGTGTAAACATCTAAGGTATTATCAAAAACATAAGCCAGTTTTATCCCTATTCGCTTATCCTTTATCACCGGACTTCGCAAGGAAATAGAATCCGTACTGGACTCTAAATAACGATCAAATCGCATCGTCGCTGTCGCCCGCAAACTACGATAAATATCAAATGGATAACGCCATTGCGTCGTAGCGATTACGGTTTGATTTTTTACATTGTGGGGTACAAAAAAATTATTACCGGTATCTGTATCTGAAATCTTTCGCAAATAAATTCCATACTGGCGATCGACTCGATGCTTCCGATCCCAATACTGCATAAAGTACTCCATTTGATTAAATGTCAAATTAAATCGCATCCCGCCTTCGACTTCATAGTCTTCCAACAAGTCTTTAAAATTAGCCTTCATCAAGATTCCGGGTGGCGGAGTAGTAAATTCTTTTGGCGTCCCGGCATAACTATCTAAACCACCGAATAATAAATTATTATCCGCTTGCGCTGTCAAATAATCCATTCTAAACCGAATCTGCTTGGGCGTGATACGTGCCTGCTTAAACGGCTCCACCGGGCCGGGATTAACATAGACGTACTTGACATTTGGACTCGGGTGAATAGAAGTCCCCGCTTCATCTGCTGACTTCGTCTCCGTTTCCATATCCCCAAAAGGCGTAACAAAATAATACTCCGCCTTGGGGCTCGGCGGTATCGTGTCCGCTTCTTCCAAAACTGTATTCGATGGTTTTTCCGGAGTGGCTTCCATTGAATTTTTAATTCTTTCAAGTTTATAGGACGAAGTCGCTCCCATTTTTATTTGGGTTAGAGACAAGCTGTCCTTGGCCACAACATACTCATTATCAGTCTCTAACAAATCCAACAAGTGCTTATTTTTATAGGTTTGCGCAAGGATATTATAGCCAAAATTGGTCACCGGATGCACATAAGCCTGTGGACGCCAAATCGCTTCAACCCAAGTTGTATCCACAAAAGCCGTATCCAAACTAGCCAATACCGAATCTTTGGGAATAACAATTTTTTGACCATCCTTCATTACATAGGTACGAGAATAACCGACTATTTCATCTTTCAAAAAACCAACTTCCCGATTATAAATTCCCGAGCGATCACTCAAATATCCAATCCAAGTACTGTCTATCGCCAGGGGAGATTTTTCATTGGCGAAAGGCGTGTGGGTAATTTGGACTAACTCCTTGCCCATACTATCCAAATTATAATAAAAAATATCAAAGTCCCCAATCGGCAAAATAGTATCCAACTTATTGGCAACCAACAAAGAATCCGGCCGGTTAGAAACAAACAACAAACCATTTTGCCCCCGCAGCCTAGTGTACGTCACTTCTACATCATCCCAAATATCCGATGTCACCCGGGAAGCCTGTCGCTTGGAAGGATAGTACAGAAAAATATCCGAAAAGCCATTGACCGTAGCCGCAATAGCCAGCGTATGACCATTGACAAAATCAATAGAATGCACATTTTGAAAACCCGGTGCAAAAGGTTCTGTCTCCAGCTTTTTATTTTTAATATTATAAGTTGCCAAATAAATAACATCCCGATACTTATAGACGATACTAACAGACTGTCCATCGGGGCGCCAAGCCACACAAGGATAATTATAATCTACTTCTTGAAAAGGATTTCGAAATCCCTTTTTAAATATCATCTTCCGCTTTCCCGTGGCCGCGTCCTGAATATAGACCTTTACTTTTCCAATTTCATTTTGCACATACAAAATCTGACGGGCATCCGGACTATACTTTAATTTGGTTATCGGTACATGGTGTCTATTTTTCACTTTGAGAATAGTGGACGCATCAAAAGCTATTCTTGATTGCCGTTCTTTTTCATATTGTTTTTCAAAAAAAGTGCGCCATTCTTCTGCAATCACTTCCAACGAATTCCCATACACATGCACCACCCCTGCATCTAAACTCCTGTTCAAGCGTGTCAAATAAATCAAGTTGCTCAAATTAGCTTTACCATACATCAAATTCAAATAATAAAACATCGCATGCCCGCCCTTCCCCGGATATTGTTCGGCAATCTCAAAAAAGTCTTTTTTACCATCCGCTAAATTTTCTTGAAGCCATAGACTCATTTCCGGAGTCCATTCATCACTAATAAACGAAGCTAGGCCTTCGACATACCAATCCGGCAAATTGAGCAAAGCCGCATTCTGCACCATCTCCTGCCAATTATCTCCTATAATCATATTCTGGATAAACACCTTGACTAGGCCTTCCCGTATCTGCTTGCGCAAATGCTGATGATTTCCATCAAAATAAATAAAAATTTTATTTTCTCTAATCAGAGTCTGACCGGCAGTATTGACAAACTGCTCTTCGTTGCCAATATTCGTTTGCTTTAAATCTGACAAATCGGTATAGACAATAATCCTGATTTTCTCCGGCGGCGTATATTCCAAAAATGCTTGAATATAAGCCAAATCGGCTTCCGCCAAAAGCGAGGCTGTTTCTGCTATTTTTCGTCCGGTACCATACCAAGTGGTCACAAAATTTCGGCTCTCATACTTCATCCATTCATCAAACCGGCGGTGATATTGCACTCGGTTTTTACCAAATTCTACTTGCCCTTGCTGAGCTTTCAACTCCAAGGCAAAAATCAGCATGATTCCAATCAAAAAATATATTGAACGCATAAACAATCGGTTAGGTGAAACGGGACACTCACGCCAGTACAGGCCTTCCGCCTATATAGAACGGACAAAATAAAAATTTGTATCTATTTTCCCAAATTTTTTATTCAAACATTTCCAAATAAGATACAGTCTCTTTTCCCATTAGCCTTGCCCCTAGGAAACACAGAAAACGCCTAATTTGCAGGATATTTCAATAACTTGCAAGTTTCGGGGCATCAATTGCTTGAGCCAAATCACCAATTTCTACGCTGCGCTCCTAGCTTAGCAATCCAACAACCGTTGTTTACATTCTGCCAAAAACAAAGCAATAGCTCATTTTTTGTATTGAGCAGTTTTCATGACATAGCCTGCCCCGCCTCCATTTGGCTGCCTTGATTAAGACCAAATTTGAAGGCACTTCCCCAAAACAAGTAAATCCCCATTCGCTTCAAATTTCGCCTTACTCTGCGTTGCAAATTCCAACGGGACTCGCTATGCCTAACACTCAGCAGCCATATAGAAAATTACAGCTAAGGCTCTCCGACAAATACAATTTTGGCCAATAGGCGGCTTACGAAATAGTTCCATCAACAATTACCAATCTCTCCTGTTTAGACTTCAGACCGGTTTAGGTGTTCGACCTTTCGGTAAAAGGGCAAGAATCAAAACACTTTTGTAACTGTTTAGGTGCTCCTATTTTAAGACAAAAAATAGGCATTTTTGTATATGTTGAAGCTACAATTTTTGAAGCGTAGCAGGGCTACGTGAAAAAATTTTAGCAAAAACAGGCGCAAAAAGGACATTTTTTGACCAAAATAGTGGGTACCTAAACAGTTACACACTTTTTTATAATCATCACAACTTACAGACATGAAAGAAGGCGACAAAGCCCCTGATTTTCAGGGAATCAACGAATTAGGCGAGCAAGTTTCCCTATCCGACTATAAAGACAAGAAGCTAGTCTTATATTTTTACCCCAAGGACATGACGCCCGGCTGCACTTGGCAGGCCTGCAATCTTCGGGATGAATACAGCGAGCTCAAAAAAGCAGGATATGAAATTTTAGGCGTAAGCCCTGACTCGGAAGCCAGGCATCAAAAATTTATCGGCAAACACGATTTACCCTTCCACCTAATCGCTGACACAGAAAAAGTAATTGCCAAGGCCTATGGCGTTTGGGGACTCAAAAAATTTATGGGTAGAGAGTACATGGGTATCAAGCGCACTACATTCATCATCGAAAATGGTGTCATCACCAAAATCATCTCCAAAGTAAAAACCAAGGCGCACGCCGCCCAAATCTTAGGCGAATAGGGGGATATGGGTTAAAGGTTAAGGATATGCCCGCCACCGAAGCGAGTAATTCAACCGGCTAAAGCGATTCAACTTCTTCAACTAAAAAACTACCAAAATAATGAATGTAGAATACCGAATGATGAATAACGAATGCCGAATAATGAAATAAACGAAGCCAAGAACAAACCACCACCGAAGCCAAAGACCAAAAGCGCCACAGGTGCGCCCCAAAGACCAAAGACCAAAAAGAGCATCAAAACTTAGGGCACATCACCTCATCGTTTTCATACTCCCCAATAAAGCCCAAAGACAATTCAAAAGCATTTTGGCCCTGACGGTAAGTAGTCAAATCGGAGATATTTGCATCATAAGAAAGACCCAAAAGCAAATTACCCACTTCAACGCCTGCCATTAAAACCACTGCATCCAAGAAAACCGTGGATTTTTCGTCCCGGACAGGACGTGCCCATGCGCCCAAGTGGAATGACAATGGGCTATAACTATTAAATTTAAACTTGACATTAGTACCGGCATTGATTTCCATGTGCGGCCCTTGCAAAGCAAACAGAAAACGCGGCAAAATAGAAATATCATTACCCAAATACAAGTCTGCACTAAACTGACCGGAATACTTACGAAACAAACGAGCATCCCCTAGACGAGTTCCCACCCGGTAAAAAGTGATTTTGGGACGCATGACATGATGGATGGCGCCCCCCACAAAAAAACGATTGTATTTGCCCACACTTGCCGCATAGTTCAGCCCCAGAGCCAAGTCCGGATAGCCAAAATTATTTTCCGGAAGGATTTCTTGCGTCTCCAAAGTATATCCGTCAATCCCATTAAATTGATCCTTAAACGTCAGCTTACTGATATTGACATTTCGCTGAGTCAGCCCCAACTGGACACCCAAGCTCAAATACTGCTTACTATTTGGATCCAAACTCTTGTGATAAGCGCCCGACAAAGCCATTTGCGTATTGGAGAAATCAATTCCGGACACCTTATCCGAATAAAAAAGAATTCCGGCTCCCACATAATCCTTATTCGGATTCTTTGGAAAAACCCTAAATTTTAGGTCTATCGCCCCCGCATAAGTCCGAAAAGGACTTTCCAACACACCTTTCCACTGCGAACGATAAATTATACCCGCTCGGTACTTTCCATTGGTTGAACCCGTCAATGCCGGATTCAGCGTCAAAGGTGCCGCATAAAACTGTGTAAAATGCTTATCTTGAGCTTCCGCAAAATGCGGCATCACCCACAAACCTACAAACAATAACAAAAATAATCTCATCTAATTCTCTTTTTTTGGAACGGTTCAGCAAGGGTACTTGGGAGACCAAAAAGGTCTTTTTCCCAAAAACGACTCTTACTTATTAGTTACCTTTTTTAGATTACAGCTTCTTAAACGAAGTTTATAAGGGATTGATTACAATTCAACCTAAGTTTATAGGCAAATAAATACTCAGAACAAACCATCAAAGACACTGTATCAAATCAAATGATGTCAAGATATGATAACTCATCGCTTTATCTTGAACAATCACCGCTTTTTGCTTATCACTCATATAACGACTCAATTGGGTCAATGTAACATCCGCCGAAACAATCGGGAAAGGCTCCCCCATCACATCTTTGACCAATAATTGATCATTTTCCGATGGATTCTCCAACAACTTCGTTAAAATTCCGGCCTCCGTCACCGAACCAATCACTTTGTACCCATCATCCATCACCGGTACCTGCGAATAATCCTTTGACCGCATCATCTCCAACACGTCTCCCAACGTCTCTCCTGCCTTGACAGAAATAAACGATTGTCCTCCTTTACGCCCAACCAACTCGCCGGCCGTCATCTCCGAATCCAAATATCCGCGCTCCCGCATCCAATTATCATTAAAAATCTTGCCAATATACCGGCTCCCGTGGTCATGAAACAATACAACCACGACATCATCCTCCGTCAACTCCGATTTCATCTGATGCAAACCCGCTATCGCAGACCCCGCCGAATAACCCAACAAAAGACCTTCTTCCCGTGCCAACCTGCGTGTCATCACCGCACCATCCTTATCGGTCACCTTCTCAAAATGGTCAATCAGACTAAAATCCACATTTTTCGGAAGAATATCTTCGCCGATTCCCTCCGTCACATAAGGATAGATTTCACTTTCGTCAAAAATCCCCGTCTCATGGTATTTCTTAAATACTGACCCATACGTATCTATCCCCCAAACCTTAATATTAGGATTCTTCTCTTTCAAGTATTTGGCCACACCGGAAATCGTCCCGCCGGTGCCCACACCCACGACAAAATGCGTAATCTTGCCCTCTGTTTGT
>JALVCY010000211.1 GCA_027009605.1 Saprospiraceae bacterium | reverse complement strand
CACGGAATATGTGTAAGGGCACTTTTTAAAAAGCTTGGGGATATGGGAATATTGGGGATTGTTCAACGATTTAGGGCGCATCTGGAGCGATTGGGTTACTCTAGGAGTACGGTTTTGATGTTGCCGAATTGCTTGCAGGAATTTTTGATATTTACTTCAAAATCAACTAGAGAAATCACCCCAAAAGACATCGAAAATTATTACCAATATCTACAGACCCGACCCAACAAAAGGCGTCCCGGTGGCTTGAGTGAAAGCATGATTAATCACCATATTTTTTCTTTGAAATTATTCTTTTCTTATCAAATGGAAATAGGTTTTTTGAGCCAAAATCCAATCTCCGGATTGAGCTTTAAAAGGCCGGAATCTAAGCCTAGAGAGTTCTTAACTTTGGTCGAAATTAAACAAGTTTATGCAGTGACAAAGACAGCAAAAGAACGGGCTATTTTGGCTTTATTTTATGGTTGTGGCTTGCGCCGAAATGAAGGCGAAAAATTGGATTTAAAAGACGTTAGTTTTAAGAAACAGATCCTTTATGTTAGGAGTGGGAAAGGTGGAAAGCGTCGGGCTGTACCGATGAGTCATCGAGTAAGAAAAGACCTTTTTAGTTACTTGCAAAATGGCCGTGGTTCGAGCTTGGAGCCGGCTTTAATTTTAAATAGAAACGGCCAAAGAATGCGCGGAGATTCTTTTAATAGAGCTTTAAAAGAGTTGATGGAAAGAACTGATATTCAGAAGGTTATCACCTTGCATAGTTTGCGTCATAGCATTGCTACGCATCTTTTAGAAAGCGGTCTGAGTATTGAAAAGGTAAGAGATTTTTTAGGCCACAAACATCTGGAATCCACCCAAATTTATACCCGAATCCATGAAGACTTTTGACGACTTTTTGCGCCAACATCATGCGCCCGGAACGGCGAAGCGTTATGCTCGTGAAGTCTCTTTATTTTTTCTTTCAGTTGAAAAAAAAAGGGACGCAAACTATATGGAGATTATGCAATATTTAGGCGAAGTCCGGAAGGCCAAAGGCCCGGGCAATTTGCGTTGTACTTTGGCGGCCATCAAGCGATATTTTGACTACTTGAATGAGACCGGGCAGCGGGCCGACCATCCGGCTAAATCCATTCGTTTGCGAGACCAAAGGCACCGGGACATCCAGCTACAGGACTTATTTTCTTCGGCCGAATTGGAGCAAATTTTGAACAAAAAAGAACGCTACAAAATCATAAGAAATCGCAATCAAACCATCTTAATGCTGCTCATTTATCAAGGCTTGACGACGGGCGAAATCATCAAATTACAGCTCTCAGACATTGATTTTGCGCAAGCGAAAGTAAAGGTTCAAGGCGGGCGAAAAACCAACTCCCGGACTTTGAAATTACGCCCCAAACAGGTTTTGCCGCTTTACAAATACGTCCAAGATGATCGTCCAAAATTGCTCAAAGTGGAGTCTAATCAATTGATAATCAACAAGTCCGGCTACCCTGAAAATGGCGAAGGGATTAGTTATTTGGTATCCACTCAAAAGCGGCTTTTTCCTTTGCGCAAGCTGAATCCGAAGACGATCCGTCAATCTGTAATCGCGAATCTTTTGGACTCCGGAATGGACTTGCGCAAGGTTCAGGTTTTTGCCGGCCATCGTTATCCGAGTGCGACCGAGCGCTACCGGCAGACGGAAGTTGAAGCTTTGAAGCAGGCGATTTTGAAGCACCATCCGTTGGGCTAAAGCTTTTTTTTTCATCTGAATCCTTGCCTAACGTGCAAAAAACGCTTACTTTTGGAGTGCTGCAAAGGCAGCAATTGGCTTGAAAAAGTGGTCTAGGAGCCTACCGCTTTGGGTTTAATGGGAAGGAGAAAGATGCATCGGGTGAGTGGGGGAAATTGACGCATTATGACTATGGGTTTAGGATTTATAATCCGGCTGTTGGGCGGTTTTTGAGTGTGGATCCGTTGATGAAGGAATATCCATGGAATTCTACTTATGCTTTTGCTGAAAATGATGTGATAAGATGTATTGATTTAGAAGGATTAGAGAAAGCAGTTGTGATTACAATAGGTTATGATGTTGAGTTTAGAGGAGCAGTTTTAAATAATCTTAATGCGGAGGATGTGGTAGTCTTTCATCTAAAAGCTGATTCTCCTACTTTAGCTAAAGATTTAATGGAAAAACTTGCGATTGTTAGTAGTTTAGATCCCGAAGGAATTGGTTTCCTTGCAATTTACTCTCATGGGTCACCCGATAGTGGCATTTGGGGAAAAGAAATAATTGATGGGTCGGAAGAATCATTTTGGTATAGTCAAATTGCATTCGGAGATGATGGTGATTTTAAACTATTAACCAATGCTGTTAATAACGGTGCAGTAAATTTTGCCGATAAAAGTATAATCTATCTTGGAGGGTGCAATCAATGTTTAGGTGTTAAAGATGAATTGTATTCACCTTCACAAGCAGAAAGGTGGAAAAAAGCTGTGAATATATCGGGAGATAAAAACGTATCAATTATTGGCGCAAATGAATCGGTAGGCCCTAAGGATGATTCTAAATCAATATTTGAAGTGTCTGACTATAAAGCAGGTGATTTCTTTAAAATTTCTCCTTTAGGTATCGTGAACCTTGGAAATACTGTGAATGTTAATAATCTTTTGACTGAAACAATGGCTGATGTTAGAGGTGGAATCTCAGATAGAAATAGGAAAGATTATATTAAAAATAGAAACTCTAGAAATAGAGTGATTTCTCCTTTGCCTACACTTAAACCTAAAGTTGCACCTGAATAGTTAAATTTTTAATTTACAAATGAATGCTTATTAGAATAACCTTCTTGATTTTTCTTGCTACTAATGGATTTGCTCAATCTGATACAGTTTTTATTATTTCGAATAAAAATGAATCTAGTGTTGATATTGACTATTTATGCGATACATTGTTGTTTGATTCTCCTCAGTCAAGGATTTTACTTTACAATACAATGGTTCTGCCTAATACAAGTAATCAACAAGAGGCGAAGAATTATGGGCTTACTTTAGATAGTATTGGCTTTGAAAGTTGCAAGTCTCGTGAAATAATGAAATATTCAAGGGATGAAATATCCTTGGTTGAGGAAACAGATGATAATTTAAGTATTACGATTATGATTGTTGGGAATTGTTGCCATAATTTTTTATGTGATATAGAGATAAGGGATGAAAGTATATTGAATTTAATTTACCTAGGTTATGGCTCAATGTACTGCTCATGTTCATGTAACTTTCAATTAACATATTATTTTTCAAAATGGAAATTTATGGCTTTAGAGTATGACCGTATTAAGAAAATTATGATAAATGGTAACTTAAAAACGTTAAAAAATAGGCCATGATTACTGGAGTGCACGCTGACACCAACCTTATTAAAATTAAAAAACCGTCTCGCTCGTCAGACCAGCTGGCGCTTACCTTAGTGTTTGAATAAAAAAAACAATGCGCTCGTTAAACCTTATAGGTTCACACGAATCAAAAAGACGGGTTTTAACCCCCGCTGGCACTGACCTTATAGCAAAATTAAAAAAAAGAACTGCTCGACAGGCCTTTCAGGCCGCATCGTCCCAAAGTGCAGGGTTTTAACCTGCGTACAAAAGGCTGACAGTCAAGGCAAAGGGAAGAAATCGGCAAGCCTAACGGCAGACTTTCCCACACTTCAGGTCCCTCGTTGGTGCTGACCTTATAAAAGATGAATAAAAAGAATATGTGCTCGTTAAACCTTGTAGGTTTATACGAAACAAAAAGAAGGGTTTTAACCTTCGAAAGAAATCATATCCAGACTTGGCGTGTAGAAAGAAAACGGCACGCCTACGGCAGACTTTCCCACACTTCAGGTCTCCGCAAAAAGCTACGACCGTTCAGGCAGAAAAGCGGTATTCGTCCCGACATCCGGCGAGCATATACCACGCCAGCCTTACAGGCACGGGAGCTATCGCACCCTTGTCATGGTATATGCGCACCGGCTGAGCTCCTCATGTCAGTTCCCAGCCTGGAGCAGCCGCTTACATTTCGTTTTACTCCATTCCAGCCGCTGCTCCAGTCTTCCAC
>JALVCY010000210.1 GCA_027009605.1 Saprospiraceae bacterium | reverse complement strand
GGCGCCATGTTGCTTCGCTCCATGGCTACATCGGCAGTTGAAACAGCCGTTACATTGGATAAGGAAAACTGTTTGGGGAGTTGGTAGCAGCCAAATTTATTTGGCTGAAATTGCTCACCATCTCCCGAATGAATTCGGAAGTACCAACGACAAATCCAACTTTGCGGCATTTCCCTAACCAGAATTAAGATTGAAGAATGCAGAATTAAGAGTGGAGAAGTAGGGAGTAGTCCCGGATATAGTTCTTGCCCTGAATCCCCAAAATATTTAAAGACTTTTTTCATGAAATCCCCAAAAATCCCCGTAGGAGTTTCACAAGGAAACCCCCTACGGCCTTTAAATATTTTGGGGAGAGCGTTCCTAGAAAGAGTAGGTCCCCCAATAAAAGCCTAGTACTAAGCCAAAGCAAAGTTGACCTTAAACACCCTTTTGCAAAGGGGGTTTGGGGGCTTGCGACTAAAAAGACAACTTTGCTTTGGCTTTCTTGGGGATTACCCAATCAAAAGCCAAAATCTAATCACTTCAAAAATCGTAACTCTTAACTCTTCAATCCGACACGTCCCAATAGGAATTAAGATTGCAGATTGCAGATTGCAGATTTAAGAGTGGAGAAGTATGGGGTAGTACCCGTTATTTATAGTTCTAGCCCCGAATCCCCAAAATATTTAAAGACTTTCATCATAAAATCCCCAAAAATCCCCGTAGGAGTTTCACAAGGAAACCCCCTACGGCCTTTAAATATTTTGGGGAGTGAGTTCCTAGAAAGAGAAGATTCCTTTAGAAAAAAGCTAGTACCCACCCGTTACACCGTTCTAGGTTGACCATTAATCCCCATTTGCAAAGGGTATCGATAGGGAGATATCGGCAGGTGAGCCAAGAATTGCGCACTGAAGAAAAAGACATCCACTACCTTCTGCCAAACTTTCCCACAAACGGATCGCTAAGCTTGGAGCGCAGCGGAATACCGATAGGAATCGGCAGGTGAGCCAAGAATCACACACAGTAGATTAGAGCATCCACATACTTTATGTTTAACTTTTTGACAAAAATTCCGGAGATTATACATGAAGCCAAGCAAATGCAGTATCTTTTTCTTGGTCTTGTGCGAACGGTTTGGCTCACCAATCTCTCCGCCATCTTTGTCGACTTCGTCTCCAAAGGCTACGAGCTTAGCGATCCGGTGAGTGGACGTTTTTAATCGCTAAGCTTGGAGCGCAGCGGAATACCGATAGGAAGGAATCGGCAGGGGGCTTGCGACAAAAGAGACAACTTGCTTTGGCTTTCTTGAGGACTCGGCGTTCAAGGGGAACCCTCTCATGGCTACCTACCTTTAACCCTTAACCTTTAATCTTTAATTGCTGCCTACCCGTTACACCGTTACACCGTTACACCGTTACACCGCTACACCGTTGTTATACCGCTATACCGTCACTCGCCGCCCCAAAAACCGGATAATCAAATACATAATCAGAAAACCGCCTATAAAAATAACTCCGGAAACCACGGCGCCACCACCCAAATAGGCCGCTAAAGTACCGGCAACCAAGCTTACTCCGCCGACCGTCATTGCATAAGGCATTTGGGTGCGGACATGGTCGATGTGGTTGCATTTTGTCGCAAGACTACTCAAAATGGTCGTGTCTGATATCGGCGAACAATGATCTCCAACAACCGAAGCGGCTAAGACCGTAGCAACTACATTGAACAAAATCTCCATGCTGACATCCTCAGGTAATCCCGCCGAATGGCTAACCGCCCACGTGGTAGGTATCGCTATGGGATATAAAATGGCCATCGTACTCCACGATGAACCGGTTGAAAAAGAAATGACAGCCGCCAATACAAAAATTAGCGCCGGCACCATATACGGAGAGATATTGCCCCGCATTAACTCGGTCAAAAAATCTGCCGTATGGAGTTCTTTGGTCGTCATAGCTAACGCCCAGGCCAAGGTCAAAATGACGAGTGCAGGCATGATGGCTTTGAAGCCGGTGAGTAGGGTGTCCATAATGCGCTTAATGCCCATGATTCGCCCTCCGACAGTCAGAAGAGTCGCTACCAGAATCCCACTGGATGATGCCCAAAGTAAGGCGGTATAGGAATCTGATGTACCGATAATCTTGCCTACTTTTAGGACGGTACCGGCAGACGGCTCATTGCTCAGGAGACCCAATTGACTCCAGATTTCACCCCAAGAACCGCTTTGGAGCACGACTCCTTTTTCCGCAAGGGCAGCCGCAGAAGCTTCCATTCCCGTATGAACTAAACCGTAAAGCGTAACCAATACGACGGTCAACACCGGTAAAGCTGCGTTGTACCACTTCAGGGGAGCGCCTTCGATGGGATTCAAATCTTCCATGTCTTCCGTATTGACATTGACATCGCTGACCGCTGAGACCGCTCCGGTGGTGCGGGCTCTTTGCTCGGCATGGTACATGGGGCCGAAGTCCCGTTGCATCCGGATCAACATCAACATGAAGGCCAACGTGAAAATAGGATAGTAGGAATATTTCAATGACGCCAAAAAGACTGCATAAGGGGTTATGTCTGAACTAAAATGAGATAATCCCGACAGCCCCGAATCGATATACCCCAATTCGGCACCAATCCAAGTGGTCACAAAGGCAATCGCCGATACAGGCGCCGCCGTCGCATCCACAATGTAGGACAATTTCTCTCTGGAAATCTTGTATTTGTCAGTCACCGGGCGCATGGTGTTGCCGACAATCAAAGTGTTGGCATAGTCATCAAAAAAGATGGCGACTCCTAAAAGCCAAGTAATAAATTGAGCGGACTTAGGTGTGCGGGCGTGGCGTGTCAGGGATTTGACCACGCCGGCCATACCGCCATTTCGAGAGATGATGGCGACCATGCCCCCAATCATGACCGAAAAAATAAGGACGGAGAGATGGCCTTTGTCGAATAGGCCGTTGATCATGTATTTGGTGATGACTTCCCAAAAGCTTTGGAAAAAATAGAAAAAAGAGTCCAACCGCATGCCGCCGGCCAAAAAAGCCCCCGCTCCAATGCCCGAAAATAGGCTGATAACCACCTCCTTGAAACCCAAAGCCAATAAAATCGCTATTAACGGCGGTATAATCGAGTACCAGAGCGGTATATATTTGCTTCGGACAGTGCCGTTTGCCCTTGCGGAAAAATGGTATAATTTGATGGTTTGTCCACTTTTGAAGACGTAGAGTTGACCTTTGGGGGTTAGTTCAATGGGGATTTGGGCCAGGCCTTGGTTGAACTGGAGATTTTGGGTGGTTCCGTTGATGGAGAGCGCCCGGGTGTCATGGATGTCTTGGGCACGAATTTGGAGAAAGTGCGTATTGGCTTCTTGGATTACCGATACTTGAAATTCAGGAAGGCCGGATTGTCCCCAAAGGATTGGACCAATCGCCAGCAGAGCTAAAAGGATGTAGGTTGTTCGTCTCATACTACTAAAAAAATCTTGGTTGTTTTGCTCAAAGCTGTTATCTTGTCCAAAATTTCATAGACACAGAACGAGTGGGTTGGCTTCAATTAGAAGAAACCGGTTGGTTCCGAGTATTGAGTATTGATTTAGAACGTTGAACAAGAATCAAAAGCAATGGGCAAGGATACGATTTTATTTGCAATTTTTAGTGTATTGGCGGTGATATTATGGGGGCAACCCTTGAAAAAGTATGATTTTGAGATGGTGGTAGGGGGACAGGCTTTGGGGCAAGGTCTGGCCGGCGGGATGAATTTGCCGGAGTTTTCGGAAGTGGATTTGGATCATGACGGGACGAAGGATTTGTTTGTTTTTGATAAAAGCGGTCACGCCATGTCGGCCTTCAAAAATGCCGGGACGGCCGGAGTTGTGGACTATACCTACCAACCGGACTTGCTGGTCAATTTTCCCCAATTGCATCATTGGGCTTTGATGCTGGATTACAACCACGATGGAGCGGGAGATATCTTTGCTTTTACGAGCCAATTGGGCGTGGCCGGTGTGGAAGTTTACAAAGGGCATTGGGCGGGAGACCGATTGGCATTCGATAAATTGTCCTTTGGGCAGACTTATGATATTCTGTATTACCAAGGGGCCGGGGGGCTTCCTGTTAATTTGTATGT
>JALVCY010000209.1 GCA_027009605.1 Saprospiraceae bacterium | reverse complement strand
GGTTTTTTAGTTGAAGAAGTTGATTCGCTCGCAGGCTTCGCTAGTTGAAGAAGTTGAGACGGTCGCCTTCGGCTCTCTGGGTGGAGACTCGTCCTACGGACTTCGTGAGTTGAGAGCTTCGCAGGTTGAGACGAATTGGATTTTTGTGGGGTCTTTACTTCATTATTCGATTTTTGGGATTCTGTTTGGTTTTTTAGTTGAAGAAGTTGATTCGCTCGCAGGCTTCGCTAGTTGAAGAAGTTGAGACGGTCGCCTTCGGCTCTCTGGGTGGAGACTCGTCCTACGGACTTCGTGAGTTGAGAGCTTCGCAGGTTTGGATGATTTGGGTTTTTGTGGGGATTTTACTTCATCATTGGAGTCCGCTTCGAAAAGTCCACTCAGCCAGAAATTATAGCACGGAACAAAATTTTATTTGGTTACCATACGGTTTCCTTTTCGGAAAGGGAAACCTATGGAAGGGTTTTCAAAGAGAAACCAAATAAAATTTTGTGGACTCAAGAACAAACACACCGCTATACCGCTACACCGCTACACCGATATACCGAAACCTTCCAAACCAAAGACCAAAGACCCAAATTCAGCCGTGTTTTTTAGGATTCTACGACTTTGACCATGGTTTGGGGGCAACAACGGTAAAAAATACCTACTTTTGCAGGCTTTCCCAACCAAACTTGAGCAACGGTGTTGTAACCGGACTCATACAACAAAAGAAGATATGGATAAAGTGATGACTAATGCGATTACGTTTCAACAATTTGAGAATGATCCCATCAATATCAAAAAATATACTCTTTCCAATGGTTTGCAGCTGTTTTTGAGCGTCAATAAAGCAGCGCCGCGGATTTTTACGAATATTGCGGTTCGCGCCGGGTCTAAACATGATCCTACAGAGACGACCGGATTGGCGCATTATCTGGAGCACATGATGTTTAAGGGGACTTCTAAAATAGGGGCGCTGGACTGGGAGAAAGAAGAAAAGAAATTGAAGCAAATTGCCGATTTGTACGAAACATACCGGCAAGAGTCTGACCCGGACATTAGAAAAGAGATTTATAAGGAGATTGATTCTGTCTCCAACCAAGCGGCTCATTATGCGGCTGCCAACGAATATGACCGCTTTGCCAGCCTGCTGGGCGCCGAAAAAACCAATGCCTATACTTGGTTAGAACAAACGGTCTATGTCAATGATATCCCATCAAACGAGCTGGAACGCTGGCTGAAATTAGAGTCTGAACGCTTCAAAATGGTGGTTTTAAGGCTGTTTCATACGGAGTTGGAGACGGTGTATGAAGAGTTTAATATCAACCAAGATCGTGATTACCGCAAGGTCTATAAGGTCATTAATGAGGCTCTTTTTGCCAATCATGCCTACGCTCAGACGACTATAGGCAAGGGAGAACACTTGAAAAACCCTTCGCATTATAAGATTTATGAATATTTTGAGAAATACTATCGTCCGAATAATATGGCGATCATGATGTCAGGGGATTTTGACCCGGAGCAGGTGGCTGTCCTTGCGGAAAAATATTTTGGGCAACTGGAAGCCCGGGAAGTGCCTGCCTATAAATTTGAACCTGAACCGGCGATTGACAAAGTCATCCGACGCCAAGTGTATGGTCAGGAAGCGGCTTATTTGCAAATGGCTTGGCGCGTGGATGGGGCGCAGTCCGATGATATGGCTTATTATCATTTGCTCAAAGGCCTTTTGTACAATACGAAGGCCGGATTGATTGATTTGAATTTGTTGAATCAACAGGAATTATTGGAAGCCTACGCTTTTTTTAGTGAGCATGAAGATTATAGCTTGTTTATGATGTACGGCAAACCGCGGGAAGGCCAAAGCTTGGAAGAAGTCGAACGCCTACTATTGTCTCAACTGGAACTCGTCAAAAACGGAGCGTTTGAAGATTGGATGCTTCCGGCGGTGGTCAAAGATTATAGATACCGGGACATGAAATCCTTGGAATCTAATAAAGCTAGAGTTGATGCTTTGACCCATGCGTTTACGGTGGGGATTTCTTGGGATAAAGCAGTGAAACTGCACGATGAAATGGCCGCCATTTCTAAGGATGATTTGATCCAATTTGTGCGCAAGCACTTTACAAATAATTATGTGGCCGTCCAAAAATTGACCGGAGAAGATGACAGCATCCTAAAAGTGGATAAGCCACAAATCACACCCCTAGCGGTCAACCGGGAGGCCGAGTCTGATTTTTTCAAAGCTTTTAAGCAAGAAAAGACGGCTTCCTTGACACCTGTATTTGTGGATTTTGATAAGGAAATCCGGACTTCCCGACTCCAAAACGGCGTCCGGTTGGATATCGTCAAAAATCCCTACAATGCCACCTTCTCTCTTCGCTACATCTTTGAGATGGGGAAAAATAGCGATAAAAAGCTAAAATTGGCCGTGCAATATCTGGCCTATTTGGGTACTGATCAATACACGGCCGAAGCGCTGCAAATTGCTTTCTTTAAGTTGGGACTGACTTTCGGTGTTTATGCCAATAACAAAAAGGTGTATGTCAAATTGGATGGCTTGGAAGAGTCTTTTGAAGAAGGCGTGGCGCTATTTGAGCATCTTTTGACACACGTCGTCGCCGATGAAGAAAAGTGGCAGGCTTATGTGCAAGATATTTTGACCGCTCGCCGGGATGCTAAGAAAAGCAAAGACAAAATTTTGAAACATGGAATGGTGAATTATGCCTACTATGGAGCGCATTCACCTTTTACGGACAGGCTGGAAGAGTCCGAATTGTTGGCATTGAAGGGAGCCGAATTAGTAGAAATCGTGCGGCAATTATTGACCTTTGACCACCATATTTATTATTATGGGACGATGGCAGAAGATCAATTGACGGATGCCTTGAATCGGATGCATCAATTGACGCTTCCGCTAAAACCGGTGCTCCCGGCTCGGCTCTATCCCGAAGTCCTTACGGAAAAAGATAAGGTTTATTTTGTCCACTTTCCTATGGTTCAGACGGAGGTATTGATGATGTCGCGGGGGACAGATCACTTTGATTTGGATGAATATTTAATGGGGAGTCTCTGGAATGAATATTTTGGTATTGGGATGTCCAGTGTGGTTTTTCAGGAGATTCGGGAGTCTAAAGGTTTTGCTTATTCAACTTATGCGTATTACCGGACGCCTTCTGAAAAGACGGATGGGCATTATATTCAAGCTTTTGTCGGTACCCAGCCGGATAAGTTGAAAGATGCGGTTACGGCTCTGCGCACCATCATCGACGACATGCCGGTACACGATAAAGCCATCGAAGCCGCCGCTCATTCACTTATCAAAAAAATTGAGACGGAGCGTATCCAACCTAAACATATTTTTTGGAAGTCTGAAGCCAATAAATTGCTCGGAATCAATAGAGACTTGCGTAAAGATAAATATGAGTTTTTGCAAAAAGTGACGCCGGCTGACCTAGTTAAATTCCAACAAGAGAAAATTAAAAACCGCCCGTTTAATTATTTTGTCTTGGGGGATGAGAAGATGATTGATATGGAATTTTTGAAATCTATTGGGGAGGTGGAAGTTTTGGATTTGGAGACTTTGTTTGGGTATTGATTGGTGGGGCTTTGGTCTTTGGCTTGGGGGGGTAGTTTGTTTTTTACTTCATTTTATGATATTTGGGATTCTGTCTGGTTTTTAGTTGAAGAAGTTGATTCGCTTGTCCTTCGGACTTCGCTAGTTGAAGAAGTTGAATCGCTTTGCTAGTTTAGAGATATGGATTTTTAATTGGGATTTTACTTCATCATTGGATATTTGGGATTCTGTCTGGTTTTTAGTTGAGAGAGTTGAAGAAGTTGAATCGCTTTGCTAGTTGAGAAAGTTGAGAACGTTCGCCTTCGGCTCACTAGGTTGAGAACTCGTCCTTCGGACATCGTGGTTGAGAGCTCCGCAGGTTGAGATGATTAGGGTTTTTGTTGGGATTTTTACTTCATTATTCGATATTCGGGATTCTGCATTCGATATTCTGTTTGGTTTTTAGTTGAAGAAGTTGATTCGCTTGTCCTTCGGACTTCGCTAGTTGAAGAAGTTGAATCGCTTTGCTAGTTTAGAGATATGGATTTTTGATTGGGATTATGCTTT